>NZ_JBMGJV010000057.1:0-21035 GCF_051025295.1 Candidatus Dedyshia acidiphila
AAAAAAAAGTAAGTGAACGGCAGCGCCAGCCGAAACAGCAGCGGGAACGGCGAGCGGTAAAGAATCAACATCACCGTGCCGCATGCAATTCCGCCGCACACCCAGTGAAGGCCCGTGTATGTAACCCCCATGCCGTTCAGCAAGTTGATCAGCAGGTGCCACAAGCCTGGCGAGCCTTCGTAATGAATGTAGGTTCCGAACAGAGACCGGAGGCTGAGGCTGCTCCCCAACTCCCAGCTTTGCGCCTCGTCCGCCCACGGCTCGTGTCGAGGAATGATGAAGACAAGCAGCCCGGCATACGCGGTCAGTGCCATCGCAAGCAGGCCATGTTCCCACGATCGCGGAATACGAGGCAGGCGCTCTCCCAGCCAGAGAATTGGGGTTCGTAGCATCGTGTGCGGGTCTGCGCTCATTTTAGTCGGGGTACCCTCCCCAGCATTGGCGCGAAAAGCCTGGAACTGGTCATCCTTTCCGGACTAGATGGAGTTGGACCGTTGTGACTCGCAGGCGTGCACCACCGACCGAACCATCGTGTGTAGATCGGACGTCAGGGGCTGCCAGCCAAGGATGCGCTGCGCCCGAGTGATCTCCGCGACCACACAAGCAGGATCCGCGTTCCGCGCAGCCTTCCTGATATACGCGGGCTTTCGGCCGGTCTGTGCCGCGACCGCCTGCACGATGTCAAACACGGACGTACCGCGGCCGGATCCAATGTTGATCACCTCACCGCCACCGCCGTCGCTCACATACTGCAGCGCCAATTGATTGGCGCGAGCAACGTCGTCGACGTTCACATAGTCTCGTACTGCTGTTCCATCTTCTGTAGGCAAATCTGTGCCAAACACGTTGAGCGGGGGCCCGCCTGTGAGAGATGCGTACACGGCGCGCGGCAGAATCCGGGTGGAGGAGGCACATCGCTCTCCCAGGCCCTCGGCAGCCCCAGCGACATTGAAATAACGCAGCGCCACGAAGCGGAAATCGCGGGCCCGTGCAAACCAGTGCAACATCTTCTCAGCTACCCACTTCGATTCACCATAGGGACTGCATGGGGCAGGTGCCTCGTCCTCTTGTGCCAACTGACTATTCCCATACACCGCACAGCTGGATGCGAAAACAACCTGCTTTACGCCTTCGGCTGCCATGGCTTCGAGCAGCGCAAGAGTTGCGCTCACATTATTCGAGAAGTATGCGAGTGGCGCTGCCATCGATTCGGCTGCATGCGCACTGGCGGCGAGGTGAAGCACTGCCGTAACGGAGTGCTCGCGGAGAACAGTCCGCACAAGCGGAGTGTCTTCCACCCGTCCCTCTACCAGGGTTCCCCAGCGTGTATGGTCGCGCTGTCCGCTTCTAAGGTCGTCAAGCAAAATACAGTCAATCCCCGACCCGCTGAGCCGACGGGCAGTATGACTGCCGATATACCCCGCCCCTCCCGTGATCAAGACGCGCGTCAAGGTAATGACTCCCGGAACAGAGCCCTGCTGTTTCGGGCTGATATCTTGGGCCAGCTTCGCTACGATGTTCTGGATGAGCCCGCTCAGTATAACAATCGCGAAGGAAATCGCTTGAGAAGCGCACCTCTTGTCTCAGTGATACTTCCAGTTTGGAACGGAGAGAAATTCCTGTCCCAGACCATCCGTTCTGCGCTCTCCCAGACCTACCCTTTCCTTGAAATCGTCGCTGTCGATGACGGGTCGAGCGATCGTACGTCGAAAATCTTGGCGCACGCTTCCGCCGCCGACTCCCGGTTGCGGGTATTCCACCAGCCCAATCAGGGTGTCGCACGAGCACGCAACCGCGCGATAGCGGAGGCCCGCGGAGAGTTCATCGCGCCGCTCGATGCGGATGACCTCTGGCTGCCGATGAAAATCGCGCGACAGGTGGACCGGTTGCGCACAGCGGGTGAAAGAGCCGGTTTCGTCTACTGCTGGTGGGTGTGGATGGATGAGCAAGGACTCGTACTCGACCGCTCCCCCAGATGGGCAGTCGAAGGCGACTGCTTCGAGACACTACTCAGGATGAACGTGACCGGCAACGCAAGCGCGCCGCTGTTCCGCAAGCGGTGCATCGAAGAAGCCGGGGGATACGACGAACAGGCGGCCGCGGCGGATGCCGGCGGATGCGAAGACTGGGCCTTGGCGCTGCGCATCGCGCACCGCCATAGCTTCGCAGTGGTTCCGGAGATACTGCTAGGCTATCGTCGCAGCGTAGGTAGCATGAGCAGTGCGCGGCAAAAGATGTGGCGCTCGCACAAGCGAGTCGTCGCCATGGCCACGCAGCTTCGGCCACGACTGGCGGCTCGTAGCGTGCGGCTGGCACATCAGCAGTTCGCGCTCTATCTTGCGGGTTCCGCCTATTGGGCCGGGGACTGGATCGGAGCGATAGGATGGGCTCTCCGCGCGGGTCCCCGCCTGCTGCTTCTGGTCGCGCCCTCAATCGTCCGGATGCTGGGACGACGTCGGAGGCGCTACGAGCGGACCCAGGTCTCTCCAGGACAACCGCTGCAACAGCCTCTCATCGCTGAACCATTGCTGCCCTATGATCGGCTCCTGACGCTTGATGCAGGAGCATGTTCTTGACTGACACCCTCAACGACACACAGACGATTCCTCATGATGGCGGATCGAGCGGCGCGCTTGTGTCACAGCAGGAACTGGTCAGTGTCGTCATCCCCGCCTACAACGCAGCAGCAACGCTCGATCGGACACTGCGCAGTGTGCGCGGGCAGACCCATCGAAATCTCGAGATTGTGGTGGTGGATGATGGCTCAACCGACGGCACCGCTGCACTGGTGCGCACCCATGCGGATCGCGATGGCCGTGTCCGCCTGCTGACACAACCCAACTCCGGTGTTGCCGCTGCGCGCAACCTTGGCTGGAAGAGCGCGCGCTCCGACCTCATCGCATTCCTCGATGCTGACGATCTCTGGGCGCCCACCAAGGTTGAGCGTCAGGTAGCAATGACGCGAGTACACGGCCCGGAGCTAGGACTCGTGTACACGTGGTTCGACGTGATCGATGAGAATGACTGCCGCCGGTATCGCGTAGGCGATCGCAGTATCACCGGATGGGTGCTGAAAGAAACGATGCTCGGTAACTTCGTCGGTCACGGTAGCTCACCACTGGTTCGCCGGGAAGCGCTCGAGTATGCAGGAGGCTTCGACTCAGATCTACGCAACGCGGGTGTCCATGGATGCGAAGACTGGTTGCTCTATTTCCGCATCGCCACCCGGTACACATTTGCATTTGTCCCGGACTATCTGACCGGCTACCGTGTCGTCCCCTGCCGGATGTCAAGCGATCGCGTTCGCATGCTTCGATCGCTGCGTATGGTTGGGCAAGAGATGCTTGAGCGTTATCCAGAGCATCATGCCAGCATCGAGACCGGAATCCGCCGTTACCTACGCTTCTTGATCGGGGAGGCCCTTGCCTTTCGTGATTACTCTCAGGTGTGGCCACTCATCCACGCCTGCGCGGAAGATCATCCGCTCCAATATGTGTTCGCACCCGCCATGGTCTTTCTGGTGAAGGTAGGCTTCCACCTTCGCCGATTGCTCCGGTTGGTTTTCCGTGGACCATTCCCCCTGATCGGCACATCGTTTCTGGTCGCTCCTCCTGTCGAACTGCCGGGGAAGACTGGCGGATGCTAGTCGCTTCAGCTCGGAGACATTGAGCCGCCTTCTCACGGCCGAGCTTTTACATCGCGCCGCAGAGTTGACTTCCCATTTCACCAGACTTACCCTGACTCCTCTGGTGCTCGGGAAGCGCGGTGCAAATCCGCCACTACCCCGTAACTGTAAGCGCTGAGGATGCGAGTCTGGACAAAGTCCGGCCACTGGGAGCGTCGCTCCTGGGAAGGCCACTCGAATCCGCCGAGGCGTAAGTCAGGAGACCGGCCAGAGCCTGATCCCTGGCTTCATTCAGCTTCGATGGGAGAGCTGGAGAGCATCTGTGTTCGCCGGCTCCTCGTGAAGAGCCGCATTCCATAGATGACTGGCCGTCGTGTTTCGTCCCGCCGCGTGAGGTCCGCCGCGATGCCAAAAGCTGCGCAGAAAAGTGTCACGCTGCTCCTCGGAGGGGCGCGCAGCGGAAAGAGCCGTCATGCGCTCGAACTTGCTGCCTCGCATGAGCGGGTGGTCTTCATCGCCACGGCGCTGGCGTCAGACGGCGAGATGGCCGACAAGATCCTCCGGCACCAGCAGGAACGGCCGCCCGAGTGGAAGACTGTCGAAGTGTCGACCGAGCTCGCGCAGGCGCTTCTCGCGCAAAGCGCGCAGACCGACGTGATTATCGTGGACTGCCTGACGCTGTTCGCCTCGAGCCTGCTTGACCGCTCCTTCAGCATGAGCGAAAGCAATGGAAAGGATGCCGGCCGCGTTTGGCTGGATGAGCGGATCACAGAGCTCTGCAACGCGCTTGAAGAGACTAGCGCCGCAGTCGTGCTGGTCACCAATGAAGTGGGCAGTGGCATCGTTCCGGCCTTTCCTGCTGGGCGACTCTTTCGCGACGTCCTCGGTCAGTTGAACCAGCGCGTCGCGGCCGTCGCAGATACCGTGCTGCTGATGGTTGCGGGCCTGCCGCTGACGGTAAAAAGCCCGCACATGGAGTCGCGGAGCTGATGGACAACGCCTTGCGGAACTCCGAGCCGCTGAGTCTGTTTGCACTTGAACAGTGCGTCGACGTGCAGCCCTGCTCGCACCACCGGCTCGCGCAGGCGCAGTTACATCTCGACCAACTTACGAAGCCGATAGGCAGCCTGGGACGTCTTGAATCCATGGCTGCGCAGTTGTTTTGTATCTACGACGGCGCCCTACCCGCTGCGCTCCAGATGTCGGCGTGGGTCTTCGCTGCCGACCACGGCGTGACAGAAGAAGGCGTGAGCGCTTATCCGCGGGATGTGACCGCGCAGATGGTGCATAATTTCCTGGCCGGTGGAGCGGCGATTCATGTTCTGTGCCACTTACATCGGGTTCCGCTTACGGTGGTGGACGTTGGGGTAGACGGCGCCTTCGCACCCGATCCGCGGCTGGTCAGGGCGAAGCTTCGTGCGGGTTCGCGCAACTTCGCACGCGAGCCGGCAATGAGCCATGACGAGTTGCGCGTGGCTGTCGAACTGGGTGCTCGGCTCGCGCGCGAGGCCAGCCGGCGTGGCGATCACGTCGTCGCAGTAGGTGAGATGGGCATAGGAAACACCACCTCGGCGGCAGCACTCACCGCCGGATTGCTGCGGCGTCCGGTTGCGGATGTGGTCGGCCGCGGAACTGGACTCGATGATGCGGGCCTAGCGCGGAAGCGGTCGGTCGTGGAGCGAGCACTGCAACTGCACTTTGCAAACGCAGCGGTCACGCCGACTGATCTGCTGCGCTGCGTCGGGGGACTCGAGATAGCTGCGGTGGTCGGTTTCATCCTCAGCGCTGCCGAATGCCGAATGGCAGTCGTGATCGACGGCTTCATCGCCACTGCAGCCGCGGCGTTGGCGGTTGCAAGCGTGCCCACCACACGCGACTTTCTCTTCGCGGGGCACCGCTCCGAAGAGCCAGGGCATACGCATTTGCTAGAGTACCTCCGGCTCGAACCGATTCTCGGGTTGCAGATGCGGCTGGGCGAAGCGACGGGCGCGGTGCTTGCGTTGCCGATCCTGTCATCGGCGGCGCACCTATTCACCAGCATGGCGACGTTCGCATCCGCAGGCGTGAGCAGCGCGCTGTGATCCGGCGCAGCTACGCTGATCTGTGTGCCGCAGTACAGTTCCTGACACGCCTGCCGGTACCGTCTTACGCGTTTGACGACGGCACAATGGGCCGGGCGACGGCGTGGTTTCCGCTGGTTGGCCTACTGGTAGGTGCGCTCGCAGCAGCACTCGCATTTGCACTGCGTTCGCATCTGCCACCGCTAATGGCGGCCTCGCTGCTGGTCCTATTGCTCATTCTGCTCACCGGTGGTCTGCACGATGACGCGCTGGGCGATGCTGCGGATGGCTTCGGCGGCGGTCGCACGCCGGAGCGCATCCTCGACATATTCAAAGACAGCCGGGTCGGCAGCTTCGGGGCGATCGCCATCTGCCTGTCGCTCGTCATGCGAATCGTGCTGCTCTCTGCATTGCCGCAGGAGCGTTTCGCTGTCTGGCTGATTGCCGCCCAAGTGCTCTCCCGCTGGACGGCATTGCCGCTGGGTCTTGCGCTTCCGGCAGCACGTCCACACACAGGACAGGGCGCGCGCGTAGCGGGACAGGTCTCCTCGGCCTCCTTCGTCCTGGGCACGGCCATCGCCCTTGCGATTGTGCTGCCGCTCATGCGAGCAAGCTCATGGCGCCCAGCCATGGCCGCGGTGGTTGTGATGCTGCTCAGCGGTGCTTACTACTGGCGCCGGTTACGCGGTGTGACCGGCGACTGCTTCGGAGCGACCCAGCAGCTCACCGAGATCGCCATCTACCTCTGCGGAGTGTGGCGGTGATGCGTCTGATCCTCGTTCGCCACGCAGAGACTGCGATCCGCGGCCGCTACTGCGGTCATCTGGATCCGGAGCTCAATCAGCAGGGACGTGAGCAGCTTGCCGCGATCGCGATTCGGCTCACTGCGTTTTCGGGTGCCCGCATTCTCTCGAGTGACCTGCGTCGCGCGCAGCAGACCGCGGCCGCGATTGCGGAGCACCTGGGAACTCCATTTGAGCTTTGGCCTGCGCTACGTGAAATGTGGTTCGGTCGTTGGGAAGGGCTGACCTGGGATGAAGTGGAGCAACAGTTCCCGGCTGATGCCCGGGCGTGGCTCGAGGAGAGTGCGACAACGGCTCCCACTGGTGGTGAAAGTGCGGCCGCATTCCACCGAAGAGTAGGAGCCGCGCTCGACGAGATTCGTCGATCAGCAACAAAGGACACCATTCTCGTCACCCACGCAGGTGTGATCCGCTCCGTCCTGGTGCAGGCCGGCGGGGTGGGCGACGAAGAAGCGTGGAGCCAGACGGCTGAGTACGGCGCCGTCATTCCTATGCTTCTGCCACACGAAACCGCGCCTCAATTGTCTTTTCGCAAACGGGCTAGAGTGGTTGGGGAGGAAACACGATGAGTATCGCGACCAAGCAGGGCGATGGCGGACAGACATCGCTGACCGGCGGCACCCGAGTTTCGAAAGCAGACCTGCGTGTTGAGTCTTACGGCACAGTGGACGAGTTGAACTCGACCCTCGGATTTGCGCGCAGCCTGTGCACCAGCAAGCAAGTGCATGACTGGACGCACGATATTCAGAAGACGCTGTTCCGCGTTGGGTCCGCACTGGCCATGCCGATGGAGGCTCGCCGGAAGTCCTCCCCTCTTTCGGCGGAGGACGTTGAAACTTTGACGACTCTCGTGCACGAGATCGAAGGCCGGCCAGGAATTCTGTCAGACTGGTCGCTGCCGGGCGCGTATCCGCAATCCGCGGCGTATGAGGTGGCGCGCACCGTCTGCCGTCGCGCGGAACGCCACATTGTTCGGCTGATGGAGAGTGGTGAGGAGGTCGACCCGCAGGTGCTTCCGTATATCAATCGCCTCTCCGATCTGATCTGGCTCTTTGGGCGCCTCCTCGAACTGGAGGCCGGCATTGATTCCAGCCTGCGCGACCAAGGGCACTCGGGCGCGCGCTGGTCTCGCGCATGGTAGAGGAAGGCCCCGCTGGCTTCTCGGCTGAGGAACGAGCGGCAGTCCACCGGGCCATCCGCGAGCGTCGCGATGTACGCCGTGGCTTTCTGCCCGGGCCGCTTCCAGAGGAGCAGTTGAAACTCCTGCTTGCGGCCGCGCACCACGGACCTTCCGTGGGCCTGATGCAGCCGTGGCGCTTCATCGTCATCCGCAGTGAGCCAATGCGCAGAGAGGTGCATCACCTCTTCGAACGCGCAAACATGGCAGCGGCGATAGGCTACACGGGCGAACGCCGCGAACTTTACAGCGACCTGAAGCTGGAAGGGCTGCGCGAGGCGCCACAACACCTTTGCGTGGTCTGCGACACCGCAACCAGCGCTGGGCATGGGCTTGGACGTCAAACCATGCCACAGACGACGATCTACTCGGCTGTGTGCGCCATTCAGAATCTCTGGCTCGCTGCACGGGCTGAGGGTGTCGGCGTCGGCTGGGTCAGCATTCTTGACCCGGATGCACTGAAGCAGCTGCTTCGTGTCCCGCCCCATGCAGAATTGATTGCCTATCTCTGCATCGGCTACGTCGACGCCTTCGCGAGCTCGCCGGATCTGGAACAGCGCGGATGGGAGCGTCGCATTCCACTCGGCGATGTGCTGCGCTCCGAGCACTACGATCAGCCCTATGAGACTTCAGAGCCTCGGTCCCCTGAGTGAGTACAGGACTGGATGTAAGACTCTCGCCGCCGGTTTGACGCGATCGAGTAGCACGCTTCGGTGCGGCGTACACTGAGTTGTCCAGCGGTGATTCAACGCCGCTGCCTGAGCCGCATGCGAGCACTCTACACAATCGCGACCTGGCTGATGGCGTCGCTCCTCGTCTTTGTCACATGCGCGTCCGTGCGCTGCGATGTCGCGTGTGGCCTCAGCTCCGGCCATCTCGCCTGTGCAGCAGAGCAGCCATCTCGTACCGCGTGTCACGGCAGCCGTGCAAGCAGCAGCAAGACGGCCGGGATGGTACATGGGCTAAAAGCATCGAGCGCCTGCTCGCACGTTCCATGCAGACACGCCGCCCTGCGCGACACGGCCATCCACCCCAGGCTCACCGTGCATTCGCCATTCATTGCCGTCGAGCGGACACTGAAGCTTCATGAGCAGGTGCAAGCGCGCATCCAAGGCTCGCCGCCACGGGCAAGCTCCTGCCCTTCGCTCGCCGAGCGAAGTACTGCGTTGCGCATCTAGCGACATCTTCATGAGCGAAGGCGGGCAGAGGAGTCCCCTCGCCCTCAATCGACATAGCTGCGCCCGCTCTACGGGCTCGCACACAGGAGATGCATCGTGGCAAATCGCCGGAGTTTTCTGCAGCAAGCGCTGGGGCTTGGCGCCGGATTGCTTGCTTCCCAACGCATTACCGCCGAAGAGGCGCGTGGCCTCACGTCAGCCCAGCAGTTGAATCGCGATCGCCACCGCCAGCCGGGTCCCTCGTTCAACGTCCCCGTCCAGACGCCCGATGTTGGCGATCTGCCCCACACGATTGAGAATGGCGTCAAGGTGTTTCATCTGATCGCCGAGCCAGTACGCCGGCAGATCTCACCCTGGAAGTGGGTCGATTGCTGGGGCTACAACGGTAGCGCGCCTGGTCCAACCATCCAGGCGAACCAGGGCGATCACGTTCGCATCATCCTCGACAATCATCTGCCCGAGTCGACGACGATGCACTGGCACGGCTTCGAAGATCCGCTGCCCATGGATGGCATGCCATACGTCAGCCAGAAGCCGATCCCGCCTGGCGGTCGCTTCGTTTACGACTTCGAGTTCCACCAGAACGGCACCTACTTCTACCATTCGCACGGCGCGATGCAGGAGATGATGGGCATGGTCGGCCTCTTCATTCTGCATCCCCGTGAGCCGCATGCGCCGCATGTCGATCACGACTTCGGGCTGGTACTGCAGGAATGGGCGCTGCTGCCGAACCAGAGCGTGCCCAACACAGCCAATATGGAGTTCAACTGGCTGACCTTCAACGGCAAATCTGCGCCGAGCACCACGCCGCTGCTAGTCCGCCAAAACAGCCGCGTACGCATCCGCATTGCGAACATCGGCATGGATCACCATCCGATCCATCTGCACGGGCACACGTTCCAGGTAACTGGCACGGAAGGTGGCCGCATTCCCGAGTCAGCATGGTGGCCGGGCAACACGGTTCTGGTTGGTGTGGCGCAGGCTCGCGATATCGAATTCGTCGCCAACAATCTTGGCGACTGGATGCTGCACTGCCATCTGCCGCACCACATGATGAACAACATGATGGACCTGATGGGCGATCGCATGATCACGACGTCCGACGAGACAGACAAGCGCGCATTGATGCAAATGCAGACGCTCGCTGATACGGTCGGCTTCGAGCACGTCCATCACGCCCCTATTACGGAAGATGCGAACGCAGTGAAGGGCTTCCCCCAGGATGCCTTCATGGACATGGGGATGGATCAAGCGAAGACCGTCGCCAAGCCCGAGAACACGGGGCTGGCGCCGAACTGGAGTTCCATGATGATGGGCATGATGGCGCTGGTCCGCGTGCTGCCGCCTGATCGCTACGACCAGATCATGGAACTTGTGTCCAAAGGCGAGGTTCTGCCCGCAGCCCATCCTGGCACGCACCATCACCCCGGCGCATAGCCGCGCCTGCGACCGGAGTTCATCGATGTTCTTTTCTCGTACTCTTGCCTGTTACGTTTTTCTGACTGCTCCGTTATTGCTCGCTTCACACGCGCAGCAGCCGGAAGCACCCGACGCGCATCAGCATGCGCCCGCACACCCGTCCATGGATCCGAACATGCAGATGGGTCCGCAGATGCAGATGGATCCAAATATGCCCGGGATGAACCACCCGCAAGCTGCACCAGCGGGTCCGGCGCACCAGCACGACTCTCGACCGATTACGGAGCCGACCATTCCGCCGGTCGGTTACGGCGAGCCGGCGATGCACATGCACATGCAGGACATCCCTCACGTGCAACCGAGGCTGCCCGTGATTGGCCGGTCGAAGCACCCGGAAAGCAGCGTTGTGTACCAGCTCGACGACCTTGAGCAGCGCGCGCTCAAGCACAATCCAACACTGGCGCAGGCGCAGCGCTCCATCGAAGAACACCGCGGCATACGCCGCCAGGTGGGACTCAACCCGAACCCGATTGTTGGTTACTACGGCGATGAAATCCGCGGAGGTTCCTTCCGCTCCGGCAAGCAGGGCTTCTTTATCGACCAGCCGGTGATCCTCGGGGGCAAGTTGGGCCTGAACCGCAGGATTGAAGACGCCTCCATCGAACAGGTGCAGGCCGCGGCGGAGGCGCAGCGCTATCGCGTGGTCAACGACACACGGCAGGCGTACTACAGCGTGCTGACGGAGCAGGAGCTCGTCAACATCAAACAGGATCTACTCACGATCGCGCACCAGACCATGGAGTATACGCACGAGCTCGGCAACACCGGGCAGGCGGACGAGAGCGAGATCCTGCAGGTGGAGACTGCAGAAGAGCAGATGAGGCTTGCGGTCGACGTCGAAAAGAACCGGCTCACTCGCGCATGGGTCCGTCTGTCGAGCGTGGTGGGCGACTCCCACCTGCCCATTGGTGCGGTCGCTGGCGATCTTGAAGATCTGCCGCACGACACGGATGACGACAAGCTGCTCAGCGATCTACTGGCGCACAGCCCGGAGGTGCAGTTCGCACAGGCCGAGGTAGCCAAAGCCGAAGCGATGCTGAAACGCGCCCAGCGGGATAACTTTCCCGATCTGTCTGCCAAAGGGGGCCTGGCGCAGAACAATGAGCCGCTCTCGACGCCGCAGAGTCGTGTGGGATTGGTCGGTTATGCCGAAATCGGAGTGCAGTTGCATCTGTTCGATCGCAACCAGGGCAACATCGATGCCGATCGCGCCGGTGTTTCCCGCGCCGAGGAGGAGCTGCAGCGCATCGAGCTCAGCCTGCGCGATCGATTCGCTGCTTCCGCGGATACATACAAAAACGCAAAACTGATCGCGTTGCGCTACCGTGAGCAGATCCTGCCCCGTACCCAGCGAGCGTATGTGCTCATGACACGTCAGTACGGCATGATGGATGCGTCCTATGCACGCGTGCTAAACCTGCAACGCGAAATGTATACGGCCGAGGTCGATTACCTGGAGGCGCTCGGGTCAGCACATCGAGCATCTGTTGTGCTGCAGGGCTTTCTCTATACGGGTGGCACACTATCTTCTGCACATGCCGACGCTGGAAGTGGATCGGTGGAGCAGGATCCGATACGGTCATCGACCACGGGCAGGATGCCATCCGACCTGAACGCGCCAAATGCACAGCAATCCATCTTCAATAACGGACTCGAGCCATAAACGGCGACCGAGGCGCTGCGCAAAGCAACAGCCACTCTCGGTCAGGCCGCGGGTCCGTTCGCAATTCGATGGACCCAGCACAATCAGTCCCCTCTTCGAAATGAGCGGCAGCGCCGGGTATACTGAGCGCGTTGCGCCCCCGTCGTTCCAGTCGCGTTGCCGTCGTTCTTGTCGCCATCTGTTCCATCGGGATCGCCATGCGGTCCGCCGAGCCGAACAGCTCGGCGCCGATGACCACTCCCGAGCGACTGGCCTCATCGGCCTGGTGGCCCACTCGCCCCGCATCCTCCCACGCCGGGTACGCCGGGACTCAAGCCTGTGCCGACTGCCACGGCGACATCGTGGAATCGCAAAGGCACAGCCAGATGGCGCAGACCTTGCTGCCAGCGTCGGCGTCTTCGGTTCTCGCCCAGCACCCGCAAGCAACATACAAATCCGGTCCCTACACCTACGCGCTCGCGCATGATGGAGCGCAGTGGATCATGCGTGTCAGTGATGGGCACGAAAGCCGTTCAGCGGCGCTCCGCTGGGCCTTCGGTTCTGGCCAAGTTGGCCAAAGCTATCTGTGGCAGGATGCCGATGGCAGCTTCCGCGAGTCCCGCTTCAACTACTTCGCCAGCACTCATGGTTTTGCAGCCACACCCGGGCGCCTGCACGGACCACCGGCATCGCTCAATATGGCAGTCGGACGCACGGTTCAGCCATTTGAAGCACGCACCTGCTTTGCCTGCCACACTACGTTCCTCACCTCGACGCCGGCTCTAGATATATCTCACATTGAACCGGGCGTCAGTTGCGAAGCCTGCCATGGACCGGGAGCCAAGCACGTGGAGCAGCGGCGAGCGAATCCTGAGGCCGGTCCCATCCCGGACACATCCATCGCGAATCCTGCCCATCTCACACCAGTGCAGGCGGTGGACTACTGCGGCGCCTGCCACAGCACATCCTGGGATGTGCGTCTGATGGGTGCCACAGGACTGCAGACCGTGCGCTTCCCTGCCTACCGGCTGGAGAAGAGCCGCTGCTGGGGAACAAGCGGCGACTCCCGTGCCACCTGCTTTGCCTGCCACGATCCGCACGCGCCGCTTGAACGCAAGCCCGCCGCATACGATGCCGCCTGCCTGCGCTGTCATCTGGGCAGCAAGACCCAGGCCGCCGATGCGAGCCATCCCGGGGCAGCCTGTCCGATGGCGACCAGCAAATGCGTCACTTGCCACATGCAGAAATACGAGCTGCCGGAGATGCACGCCAACTTCACCGATCACTGGATCCGGGTCGTGCGCCCCGGAGCACCGGTACCGGATTGAGATCTCGCATGCGCCGTTCTGCATTCTCATTTGGCGTGCTGCTTGGGACGGTGCTCGTCTCTTTGGCCGCACCTCCGTGCTTTGCACAGGAAGCGAATGCAGGCGATGAACTTCAGCAACTCATCGCGGCAGAGAAGACTGCCGTCGACTCCGGGGACCCTGCTCAGATCCTGGCATCGGGCTCCCAGCTCGGCATCACGGCGCTCAACCTGCTCGGGCGTCTCTACACCGGCCAGCAGCAGTGCGGGGCCGCCGCTGACACATTCGCTCATGCCTTCCAGCTCAGCGATGCTGCAGCATCCAGCCCTGCGCACCTCCAGATCGGTGTGGCACTGGTCGGCGCCGCGGCATGCGCTGGACGAGCAGCAGTCGTCGAGTCAACGTCAGCAAGTCTGCTGCAGTCGCAGGGCGACACCGCGCAGATGCACCTGCTGCTGGCCAATGCTCATCACACTGCCGACGATCTGCCGGGAACCATCGCTGAACTCAACCGAGCCGTAGCGCTCGATCCACAGTCCTCGCCAGCTCATCTGGCTCTCGGAAATGCTTATTGGGAGTTGAATGAGTACCAGTACAACGCCGAGACATTGCGCGAATTCGAGGCGGCGCAGCGGCTCGCGCCGGACGATCCTTACAGCAACCAGTTGCTCGGCGCGGTGCTCTCGCAATACGAGCGTTACAGCGATGCCGCCACCTATCTGGAGCGAGCTGTGGCTGAGGATGCATCTTCACCGGACTCACTGCTGCAGCTGGGAATGAACGCCTACGCCGAGAACCAGCCACAGGAGGCCTACCGGTTTTTGCAGAAGGCTGTCGTGCTCACAGGTGAGGACGTGGCTCGCGGTGGATACCAGATTCGGCGCGCCTACGTGGTGCTCAGCCGGCTCGCTGCTCAGCGCGGCAACCAAGACGAAGCGCAGAAATTTTCAGAGCAGGAGAGCGCCATTCACGCGCAGATGGTGCGCAGTGGAGCGGCAACCCAGTTGAGTGAGAGCACGGCCACTGTGGTGCAGACCCGGCCAGATGCGCACGCGCCCAAAGAGACATCGGCCGCCGTCGAGCCCAGGCTGGAGCAGACCCTTCGCGTCATCATTGCCAGCAGCCTTAACGATGCGGGCACCGTGTTAGCCCGTCAGCATGACTACGCAGGTGCGATGCCGTTCTTCCGTGCCGCCGCCTGGTCGAAGCCAGACCAGTCACCGGTCATGCGCAACCTTGGCCTCGCCGCGTTTCATTCCGGCGCATTCGCCGAAGCGGCGGCGGCGCTCGCCGTTGCGGTCGATCAGAACCCCGATGACGCGCTCGCCCGAGACGATCTGCAGCAGGCGCGAACGCAACTCCAGCAAAAGCAGCCGTGAGTCGGGCAAGCTAAGAAGCCTACCGTTCCTCAAGCCGATCAGGTATACATAAAGCCGCCCACACCATGTTGCAGACTTCCTCCCTCCGCCGTATGGCTGCCCTTGTTCTGCTTGCCTCTCTGACGGAGAGCGGGGCCTTGGCCCAGGCGCACAGTGCGCCGACTCCACCACGCACGGGACGCTCACAGGTCTGCAGCAGCCGGCCGGTCCCGCAGCTCACGGACGTGACGAAGAAGGCCGGGATCGCCTTCACTCACCTCTCCGCCCCGGAGAAGAAATACATCCTCGAGTCGATGAGCGGCGGCGTGATCGTCATCGACTACGACCGCGACGGCTGGCCCGACCTCTACTTCACCAATGCGCCCACAGTCGCGATGAGTCTCCACGGAGAGAAGGCCAAGGGCGCGCTTTATCACAACAACCACGATGGCACCTTCACTAACGTGGCAGCGAAGGCCGGCATCGAGACGCCATGCTTCGCGATGGGCGGGGCCGTCGGCGACTATGACAACGACGGCTGGCCCGATCTCTACGTGACCTGCATCGGCGGCAACGTGCTCTATCACAACAATGGCGACGGAACGTTCACCGACGTGACCTCAAAGGCCGGCGTGGCTGATGGGCGCTGGTCGACCGGGGCTGCGTTTGGAGACTACGACGGGGACGGGAGGGTCGACCTCGCGGTCAGCAACTACGTCGACTTCAAGCTCAATGACCTGCCCGGCTTCGGCAAGAGTCCGACCTGCCGGTACCGCGGCATCGATGTGCAATGCGGGCCACGTGGGCTCCGCGGCGCTGGGGACTCGCTGTTTCACAACAATGGAGACGGTACCTTCACTGACGTTTCAAAGGCCACGGGCACTGACGATAAGACCGGCTACTACGGTCTCGGGGTGATCTGGTCCGACTTCAGTGGAACCGGTCGTCCCAGCTACTATGTCGCCGATGACTCTACGCCCAACTACCTCTATCGCAACGAGGGCGGGGGCAAGCTATCCGAAGAAGGTCTCGAATCGGGAACGGCGGTCAGTGGTGACGGCTCCGAGCAGGGCTCGATGGGCGTAGCGGTCGGGGACTATGACCACAGCGGCCGCTTTTCCATCTACGTCACCAATTTCGCGGACGAGTTCAACACGCTCTATCGCAACGATGGCAAGGACAGCTTCACCGATGTGTCCTATGACGCAGGGGTAGCGCTACCCTCCCTTCCCTACGTGAAATGGGGTGCCCTGTTCACGGACATCGACAACGATGGCTGGCTGGACCTGCTCTCCGTGAACGGCCACGTCTACCCGCAGGTGGACAGCCTGCCTTCGGGGGCCCGCTACCGGGAGCCCGCGAACCTCTTCCTGAATAGCCATAACGGGACGTTCTGCGATGCCAGCGCTCAGGCAGGCCCCGTGCTGACCCAGCCCCATGTCGGCCGCGGTCTGGCCGCGCTCGACTACGACAACGACGGCACCATGGATTACGTCGTCGAAAATTTGGACGGTGAAGCCGAACTGCTCCACAACCCGGCTATCCCGGGGAATCATTGGGTAGCTTTCGAGCTCGCCGGAAGCAAGAGCAACCGCCTGGCGCTCGGCGCGAAAGTGACTGTGCGGGCCGGCGGGATGACGCAGACGGATGAGGTCCGTAGCGGTGGCAGCTACTTATCGCAGAACGACCTGCGCGTCCATTTCGGGCTAGGCAAGATATCTCACGTCGACGCGGTCGAGATACGCTGGCCCTCGGGCCAGACGGAGCCGCTCAAGGGGGTTGAGGCCGATCACTTCTACTCCGTGCTCGAGGGCTCCGGAGTGGTCCCCCCTGAGCGGATTCGCCCCACTCCCAAGTAGCCCTTCCCGCCGCAAAGACGGCCATCTGCGGGCGTACAGCCTGTTCTGCGAGCTACTCGCCCGCCTTCCGACTGACCCGTTCGGCGAGTCTGGGCGATGAAACACTCGATGATGCCTTCCGGGCGAATTACCGCCAGAAAAAGGATTGACTCAGACGTTTACCCCCTTGCAATATGGTGCGTCCTGAAAGTTGGGCTTCTAAGTCCACCATATGGTTGATCCGGGATTTTGAGGATCAGCAGATCCAAGTTCCCTCGAGGAACGGGACAACGTAACAAAGCTTTTCGGAGGCAGAATGAAGCAACTGCACAAACCTATCCTGATGATCTCGATGCTGCCATTCCTTTGTGGAGTGGCGGTAGCGCAGAGAACAGCAGGAAGCATTACCGGTCAGGCAACCGACGCGTCCGGCGCGGCGGTTCCCAACGCGACCATAACCCTCATCAGCCCAAGCACCGGCACCAACCGCACAGTTCAGGCAGACAAGAGCGGTATCTTCAACTTCGACGATGTTCAGGTCGGCACATACGAACTGGATGCCAGCGCCCCTTCGTTTCAGAAGAGCGTGACAAAAAAATGTCGTCGTGAACGTGGCGACGGCAACCCGCAACGATGTGCACTTCCAGACAGGCAGCGTTTCGGAGACGATGACCGTCACCGCCGATGCCGTCCAGGTGCAGACCGACAGTGGCTCGCTGGGCACGCTGGTCGACGGTACGCAGGTGAAAGAGCTGCCGCTGAACGGCCGCAGCTTCGTCGAGCTGACCCAGCTCGGACCCGGCGTCTCCGGTGCGAACAACTTCGACAGCAAGAACAAGGGCCTGCAGGGTGGCGTCGACTTCTCCGTGAACGGCAACCCGACGACGAACAACCTGTTCTTGGTCGACGGCGCAAATGATAATGACGTAGGCTCGAACCGCACCATCCTGATCTACCCGTCGATCGAGTCGATCGCCGAGTTCAAGATGCTGACCAACAGCTACGGACCGGAGTACGGGCAGGCCTCTGGCGCGGTGATCAGCATTGCAACGCGAAGCGGCACCAACCAGTTCCACGGAACGGCTTTCTACAGCGGCCGCAACGACGCTCTGGCCAGCTATACCTACTTCAGCCGGCCGAACGCAGGGCAGGGGAAGCCGCACGACGGCAAGGACAAGCTGCGTCGTAATGACTTCGGCTACTCCATTGGTGGTCCGATCAAGCGGGATAAGCTGTTCTTTTTCTTCAACGAGGAATGGAACAAGGAAATCCGCGGCTTCACGCAGAATGCTTGCGTTGCAAGCGCCGCCGAGATCGCCGGCGACTTCAGCAATCCAACCTGCTACACGGACAAGCCCGACTTCGGTGGGGGCAGCCACGTCTTGAGTGCTGTCGACCCCGCTGGCGTTCTGCTCGCGAAGTACTATCCGCTTCCGAATAAGCAGGCAGCACAGGGCCAAAACAACTGGTCGCAGTCACTTCCCTCGTCGCTGAACTGGCGGCAGGAGAACGTACGCGTGGACTACAACCTCACCCCGCGCAACGTTCTGATGGGCCGGTACGTACAGGACACCTGGACCAACCCCTCCTACAATGGCAACCAGTACTGGGGCGACACGCCATTCCCGGAGATCAACTCGAGCTGGGCACAGCCCTCTAAGCAGATCATCGGCCGTGTGACCAGCACGATTTCGAACACGCTGGTCAACGATGCTGAGTTTGCCTACTCCAACAACCGAATCAACATCTCGCCCGGCGGTTCGGATCCGGCCCTGATTGGCCAGTTGAATGCCGCCATTCCGAGCCTCTACCCCAACAGTCTCAAGAACAACAAGAGTGGCAGCATTCCGACCGTGTGGGGCGGACTTGGTAACTACGGCAACGGCCAGAGCATCTGGACGATCGCACCGTGGAACAACAAGCTGGACATCTACACCGTGCGCGACGATGTTTCCAAGGCGCTCGGCAATCACACCATCAAGGTCGGCTTATTTCTGGGCTGGAACGCCAAGGACGAGGACACCAGCACTGCCTCCTCCGAGCATCCGAACTTCACGGCCTCCGGTGTGGACAAGAATAACGGTGGCATCGATACCGGCAATCCGCTGGCGAACGTTCTCATTCCAGGCAATCGGTACCTGCTGGGTGAGCCGTCCACCAACGTCCGTGCTCAGCTCCGCTGGCGTGATCGTGAGTTCTACGCGAGCGATGCCTGGAAGATCCGCCCCCGCCTGACCCTGAACTACGGCGCGCGCTGGTCCTTCCTGCCCCCGACCTACCAGCCGAACGGGCTGGAGACGAACTTTGTGCCCAGCCTGTATGACCCGACCAAGCCGTCTTCCGACGCTTGCAACGGTCTGTGGGTCGTTCCCGGCAAGCACCCCTGCCAGGATGCGAACGCCAAGTTCGGCACCAGCTTCAGCAGCGGTGTATCAGGTCCGAACAAGTACCTGGTTCACACCAACAATCACATGATCGCCCCGCGCGTGGGTCTTGCCTACGACGTGTTCGGCAATGGTAAGACTGCCGTCCGCGTCGGCTACGGCATGTTCTATCAGCGTGAACGCGTCTCCCGGTACACGCTGGTCGCAAACGCTCCATTCGCGGTCAACGCCAGCAACATTTCACGCGCGTTGGGCGGTCCTACCCCAGCTTCGCTGGGTGCGGGCAGCGCATCACCGGCTGGCGGCTACGATCCGTCGAACACGGTTCCGATGTCGATGCAGTGGAACCTGACGCTCGAACAGGAAGTAGCGAAGAACAGTGTTCTCCAGATCAGCTATGTCGGAAATCGCGGTGAACATCTGACCTCGAGCTACGACATCAATGGCGTCACTCAGGCGAACTGGGCGGCAGCGACGTTCGATATCAACAAGACGAGCAACACCAACACCTATCGTCCATATTCGAACTTCGGCTCGCTGGCTTACTGGACACACGGCGGCGATTCCTACTACAACGCTCTGCAGACGCTGTTCCGGACTCAGGTCGGACAGTTTCGCATGCAGGCCGCTTACACCTGGTCCCACGCTATCGCTGACATCGTCACCGACGATTCCGGCGGCGGTACTGGTTCGCAGAGCTTCACGGTGGGCGGTAACCCACGGCTGGATCGCGGCAATGCAGCCACCAACCGGCCGAACATCTTCGTGGCTAATGGCACCTATTTCCTCCCCTCGCTGAGCGGCAGAAACATGCTGACCCGCGAGACACTGGGTGGGTGGGAGCTGAGCGGCATCACCACGGCAGATTCCGGCAACTCGATCACGGTCTACCAGGGCGGCGTCGGTGAGAACGGTAGCAACCTCGGAACCGATCCAACCACTGGGCTGAAGTATAAGAGTCTCTTCACCGGTGCCCTGTTCCAGACTGGACTCAACAATCCGCAGCGTCCGTTGCTGGTTCCAGGAGTAAGCTGCACCAGTGGAGCAAAGGGGGCTCAGATCTTCAACCCCGCGGCCTTCACGCTGGTCGGCTATCACCTGGGTACCTACGAACCGGGCACTGCTCCTCGCGGCGCCTGCCATGGGCCAAAGCTGATCAACACCGACTTGTCGATCGACAAAAACTGGAAAGTACTGCACGAGAGAGCGACGATCCAGTTCCGGTTCGACGCATTCGACCTGTTGAACCATGCCAACTTCCGCGGCGACCAGATCAACACCACTCTGGCCAGCAACATCAACTGCGGTCCAGCGATCGGCTTCGATCAGAAAAACAATCACAACCTGTACGCTGCCTGCTCTGCAGCGAACAGCGTCGTCTCGACCGAAAGCAAGCAGGGTTCCTTCGGCCAGGCAACGGGTCTGGTTGGCAACGCACAACGGCAGTTCCAGTACGGTCTGCACATCCAGTTCTAAGCGCAGACTCTCCACCCAGCGAGGCAGAGCCGATGGCTCTGCCTCGCTGCTTTTTACGGCTGTTTTTGCTTCAATTCGGGCAACACGCTGTGGCACCATCGAGAGGTGCGGTTTGCATCTTCTCTCCTCTACCGGCTGCCCTGCGCCGCGCTCCTGCTCTGCACCCTCCCGGCTTCGCCTCAGGCTTCCACACGAGCTCCGCAACCTCCTGCACGGCCGATCCATCCATCGACCACGGCCTTTCGAGAGCAGCGGCTGGTGGGTGACCTCGACCGTCTGATTCGGGCTCAATCAGCGGCAGTCGCTGCTGGGGATCCCGCCGCGGTCGTGGTTGCGTCCAGCGATCTGAACGCCCAGATCCTCGGCCTCCTCGCACAATTTGAACTCGCACAGGGCCATCGGCAGGACGCTATCGACTTGTATCGTGAGTCCCTCGAACTCGCTCCTTCCACCACGCGACGGCTGGAATTTGCTTCCGCCCTCCTGCGTTCCGGAGACGCCACCGCTGCTCTGACAGAAACCGATGCGATCGTCGCGAATGAGCCGGAAAACGCGATCGCCTGGATGACGCGCGGCAGTGCCCTGAAAGACCTGAACCGTGAGCGCGATGCCGTCACCGCCTTCACGCGCGCCGTTGAGCTCCGCCCGGATCCGGGCATCGCGTTCAAGCTCGGCTCGACCTACCTTGCCCTCCACGAGAAGAAAAAA
>NZ_JBMGJV010000058.1:0-18858 GCF_051025295.1 Candidatus Dedyshia acidiphila
GGCCCGATATCTTTGACGGCGAGAAGCTGGTGGAAGGAAGCGTCTACTCTAAAGGCGGTCGCGCGTACCGCGGAACTAACCTGATCGGCTTGAGCGTCAGCTATCTCGCGCTGCCGGCGACGAACGCGGACGCGTGTACCCGGCGAGCTCAGCAAAACCATGGAGAGATGACCATGTCGGACGCCATCAACGCACACGGAGCGAAACTGATGCATGGCAGCACAAGTGAAGGCGCCACCTGCCACCTCATCTCGTAAGAGGTGTACTGGACGTTTCGTAACGAGACGTGTTTCCTGTTCGAGACGGATCTGGCGTCAATTTGTCCGGACGCGGACGTTGAGAAACGAGCGCTGACGCAACGAGACTATGAAGCGTTGCGAGAACGGCTGCGCTGCATTGTGAAGTCGATCCGCTTCGCGCCACGCTGACGCGTATCAAGCGCCCTCGACTCGCCTGCTCGTGAATCAAGTCATCTTGGTAGCACGACTCCGTTGAGGTCCGATAGACGCATCTCCAGCCCCCACCCATATCGATTCGGCGTGAGGTCGGCGTGGATCGATGGCACGAGGGCGACGACGACCTCATTGGTTCCGCGTCGGAGTGGGAGATCGAAAGATCCATTCTCAAGCGACATTCGGCCGTCCGGATTGCGACGCGCGCCCTCAACGCTATAAAGGTTTCGTCCCTCGGCGACACGCTCGCCATTCAAGAAGACCCACACTTGGCCGATCCAGCCTACCGACACATGCTTTGCCTGCTCCCGGTCTGAGATGACGGTGGAGCGGAGCCAGGTAAGCGGGGGCGCTTCGAAGCGCAGCGGAAACTCGCGATTGAGATTAACCATTCCGAAGCGCTCGGCTGCGATCGGCTTCCAGTTTCCAGACGGAGCAAGTCTCGCGACATCTGTGTTGTTCGGGGGAGCAGAGAATCGTGCGAGTGGCGCCAATTGCCACTGTCGCAGATACCGATGATCAGAGATGGTCGGGTCTGGCGTTGCTGTGGAAGGCAGACCTCCGGTCGCTCCGGGAGTGACCTTGAGATTCGCGTAATACGCTGGTCCTTTCAGCTCGAGGCGGCCCGCCATCGAACGGCTCTCCAGGCTGCCCACCGCGAGAGCGGGCGTACTCGTCCAGTTCAGGTACACATTCATGCGATGGCCGGAGACGACGAGTCTGAGGTGATTCCAGCCTTCGAGAACCAGGGCCTGCGTCTGGAATTGAGGATAAGAGTTCCACAGCAGGAAGCCGTGAATCACGGGTGAGTACTGGATGCAGTCGTTCGAAGCGCGACAGTCCGGGGAACTCCGGATATAGAACTCTTCGCCGTTCTCTGCGAAGCGATCTCCCTGAACACGGAACTGAATGCCGGGAATGTCCTCGCCGATCGGCTTCATATCGAACTCGATCGTGCCGTCGCGGAAGGCGAGGTCGTCCAACTGGGCAGCGCCAGACTTAAGCGCGAGAATGCCTTGCGGGAAGCCCTCCTGCTGGATGAAATTCAGCACCGGCCTGATTCCACCTGGGATGGGTGCCAGGGCGTGCCAATGGTCTTTTGTGAGCGGCACACGGATCGGCGCCGTCGGAGGGCTGCTCTGCGCCCCGAAGACGTTACCGGCAAGAAGCAGGGCACTCAGCCACGTCAGTGCCGATCTTCGAGAGGGATGTCCGTACGCTCGGATCTGCGTTGTTCTTCGCTGTGGTTGTTGTTTGGTTTCCGTCGACGCTGCCGGATTGGACCTGGATGCATGCTTCACTGTTTTACGTACACCAGTTCGCCCGCGTATTGCGGCTGGCCCGCCGGCCAGGACAGATCCACCCACGCCTTTCCGCTCTCCACGAGCGTCATTCGCCCCTCGCCCTCGGGTTTACCATCACGCTTCACCTGATAAAGGAGCACCGTCGGGCCCTCTGCTTTGACGCTCAGCGTCAATCCCGGCGTCGGTGCGGAGCGATGGATCGCCATCGGCTGTCCGTCGGTCTTACCAGTGACGACTTCGCGGAGGGAGGGAATCTCCCACTTGATCCCGCCGGTCTGATCGAGCGTGAAGCGATAGGCCTCTGCGGCCTGATCCTTCACTCCGGGTGTGCTGCGGCTTGCATCCAGCACCCATGTCCCGTTCCAGGCACTTTCCTGTGCCGATGCGAGCGGGCCGAGTAGTGCAACGATGAGAAACACGAGCTTCATATCAGGCTTCCTTTCTTTGATGTGACGGGCTTGGATGACTGCTGTGCTGATGCAAATCCTCACAGCGTAAGGAGACGCAGCGCACCGCGGATTGCACGATGGAACGGATCCGGAGATCCCGCCGCACCCGCCAGCACGTAGCCCCCCTGAATCGTGGCAATCAGCGCAGCGGCCAATTCATCCGCATTCGCGCCGGCGGAGATTTCGTGCGCGGCCTGAGCTTCTTCGATCACACTCTGCAGCCTGAGTTGCAGCCACCGGAAGGTATCGTCGAGGGGCTTCCTGAGCCGCTCGTCCCGGGCAATCTCCGGGTCCTGTGTCAGTTTGCCGATCTGGCATCCCCTCAGTGCTTCGCGCGACCGCAACATGTAACCGCGGATTCGCTCGAGCGGTGTTTCGACGCCGCCCAACCACGCCTCCGCGCCATCCCGGAAGAGCACCGCACTCTGCTCGATGGCTGCCAATGCAAGATCCGCCTTGCCTCTGAAGTGGTGGTACATGCTTCCTTGTCCCGCGCCCGACCTCTCCTGGATGGCCTTCGGACTCATGCCCACGTAGCCCCGCTCCCAGAGAAGCTGTTGGGCGCTCTGGACAAGACGCTCCCGAGAGGTCATAATCTGTACCTATTAGTACGTACAAACGACGCGTGGTGCAAGGCAATCGACGGTCCGGCACTTTGACGACGGATTGCGACTCTTGGAGATTTCATTTGCTCTTTCCTGTGTGTCCCCTTTGGCGGACGGATCGGCAATCCCTGGCCACGTTCGTCGGCAAGGCTACAGTGTCAGCGATTCTACTGCTGGCAAGTGGGGTACGGGCTCAATCCAAGTCGAAGCTTCCGCAGCCGTCGCCACTCCCGGCGCCGATACCTGCGCCTCGCGATGTTCGGTACCCGGGAGTCATCCAGTTGCACGTGGATGCGACGGATGTGTTGCGGCGTATCTACCAGGTTCAGGAGACCGTGCCGGTGCAGGGCGCGGGCGTGCATACATTTCTCTTTCCGCAGTGGAGACCAGGCGACCACGCGCCGAACGAGCCTCTCGGTCAATTCGCCGGACTGGTCGTGATGGCCGGCGAACACCGGCTCCACTGGGAGCGGGACCCTGTGAATGTCCATGCCTTTCGCGTCAGCGTACCCGCAGGAGTCAGAGAGCTCGACCTGCGCTACCAATACCTCGGGCGACAGACGCGAATATAGGCTCGGTTCTGATTACCCCCACGATGCTCGGGGTCCAGTGGCAGACGCTGATCCTGTATCCGGCAGAGTCGTTCACACGGGACATCCAGTACCGTCCGTCACTGACACTGCCCTCCGGATGGAACTACGCAAGCTCCCTCGATGGCGGCACGCGAACTCGGGATACCGTCAGCTTTCCGACTCTGGCGCTCGACTCGCTGTTCGATCAGCCGGTCATGGCTGCTCGCTTTCTGAAGCAGATCACGCTGCTCAGCCAGCCGGTTCCGGTGCGTCTGGATATCGCCGCGCAGAGCGAAGCGGATCTCGTCAGCCTGCCGGCATCCATCCGGCTGTTTACGCCGCTCATGGAGCAGGCGTCCAAGATGTTCGGCTCACGCCACTACGACCATTACGACTTTCTTCTATTCGCATCCGACGAGATGAGCACCTATTACGAGCACCATCGTTCCGGTGAGGGAGTGGTTCCGGCCGAGTACTTCAAAACTGCAGCCTCCACTCCGAATGACATTCCGACGCTCTAATATCTTGCACACGGTTACATCCACTCCTGGAACGGCCTCTACCGGCGTCCTGCTGAGATGTGGACGCCCAACCTAAATACGCCGGAGCGTGACTCCCTGCTCTGGGTGACCGAGGGACTGACTGAATACTGGGCCGATCTTCTCTCTGCGCGGGCTGGAGTGCTTGACGCACGACACCGTCCAGGAACTCTATGCGGATCTGGGCGCCAGCATGATGCGGGATGCAGGGGCAGAGTGGCGCACACTTGAGGACACGTCGAACGAACCGCTCATCTCCTTCCGGAACCCGGTGTCATGGGCGAGCTGGCAGCGCAACATGTTCAGTGCCTATAGCCAGGGCCAGATGATCTGGCTGGAGGCGGATGCGATCATCCGGCACCAAAGCGGTCAGAAGAAGTCTCTTGACGACTTTGCGCGCGCCTTCTTTAGCGGTGACGACGCGGGTGACATCACCAGAACCTACACACTCGACGACATGATTGCGACCCTTCAGTCGATTCAGCCATACGAATGGCGTGAGTTCTTCGACTCACGTGTGCGGGAGTATGGCCCGGGCCGACTCGCGCATAGCATCGAACGCAGCGGCTACAGGGTAGTCTTCTCCGATCAACCGTCTCCCGATGAGCAGTCGAGCAAGACTCTCAACCTGATCGACTCGCTTGGAATGCGTGTCAGCCCTACGGGTTGCCTCTACGAGGTCCAGTGGAATGGACCGGCCTTTCAGGCGAGCCTGACAGGGGGAGAGACAATCGCCTCTGTCAACGGGCAGCCCTACAAACCGGACCTTCTGGTGCAGGCGATTAAGCAGGCAACAGCGGGCGGACCGATCGATCTGACAGTGAAGCGCGGCGCATCGCAGCAGACGACCTCGATTCATTGGACGGGTGGGATGCGGTACCCACATCTCGAGCGCGTCGAGGAGCACCTGCTTTGCTCGATGACATGCTCGCCCCGAGGTCTTGAGACTCGTAAGCGAGAGTTCTTAATACTGTCCAAGCTTTCACAGCAAGCGCAGGTCACCCCTTGCAAGCGGGTAAGACGGCCGCGAAACCTGCTCCCGCTCTCCTCCCCCGGAGACTGTGTTGTTCCAGTCGCTGGCATCGATCCACAGCAGCCCTCTAGAGGAAACGTACATATGGAAGTGCTGCAACAATTTGACGTACTGGGCATTGGGACGGACGTGTTGGTCATGCCCTCGGCGCGGTGCTGGCGCATCAGCTCGACGATCTGCGGCGCGGCGGGATGGGGTCTTTGGTCTGTCGTGCCTGAGCGATGGATTCGGCCCACCGTGGATTGCCGAGCCGGGTGCCGCGTCTGCGGGCGGCCTGGAGCGCCCCCTTGGTCCGCTGCGAGACGGCCTCGCGCTCGCGCTCGGCGAAGGCGGCGAGGATGTGGATGGTGAGCCGGTTGGCCTCCGGCATGTCAGCGGCCACGAACTCGACGCCCGTCTCCATCAGCCCGGAGATGAAATGGACGCTGCGGGCCAGCCGGTCGAGCTTTGCAATCACCAGCGTCCCCCGCTGCCGCCGGCACAGCTCGACGGCGCGCAAGAGCTCGGCCGGTTGGTCTGCCGCTGGCCGGATTCAACCTCGGTGAACTCGGCAAGCAGGGAACCGGAGCCGAGAAAGGGGCCCACGGCCTCGCGCTGGGCTTCAAGTCCCAAACCGCTCGCGCCCTAGCGCTCGGTCGAAACCCGGTAGTAGGCGACAAAGCGGGCATCCGGGGCGGCCATCTCAGGCCAGTGTACTCGTCTGAAATCACCGTTCAGTGAGTACAGACGTGGCGGGCCGTTATCCAAAAAAAAGTTTTGAATTCGCCTGAAAACGCTGTTGCGCATTACTCAGAGTCAGGGGACCCGCGCCGCAGTTCCTGAGATCGCTACTAATTGGTCGGCCTTTCTTATGTTTATAAAAGGCGATGGGGCCATGTTGATTCTGACCCCGCCAGTTCAGTTACTGGTCGGAGTCATGCCACCATCGACCCGCAAGTTCACTCCCAAGCATCCTTGCTGGGCTGGTGGCAGTCGTCATGACAGCGTGGCCTGATCTTCACTCCAACTGAAGAGTAAGACACTGTCTACGCCTGTAACTTGCAGATGTAGACAGTGTCTAAACGCGCGTTGGTTAGAAGAGAGCTTGCTATTTTGGCGATTCGGCGCCGGGTCGATCAGTTTGTGATCTCCGTGACTGGCTTGCTGGTTTCGGCCTCTAGCGCCGCCACGACTTGGCGATAGGAGCGTCCGTTGAGATGCAACACGGCGTACCCTGGCTTGCTTCCTGCGCCCTGGTAGATGACCGTTAGAAAGCGGTCGTGCTGAACACGGCCCGTGAACGGCGTACGGATGCGGGTTACAGACTGGTCGAGGGCCAGCGACGTGATTTGGTCATAGGGAATGACTAACGAACTGTGGTCCTTGGCTTCAAAGGTCAGATTGCGCTCGTCTGACTTAAGCGTGAGAGTACCTTTCTCGGACTCAGTGTGTCGTGCGTCTTTCTGGCTCACAAAACGAGTGTTTGCGAAGGTCACCTGTGCGTGAGCCGAGGGGAGGGAGAGGATCGAACCGGTGAGAAGAGCAACTGCTGCGATCATTGTCTGTGTGCTTGCCATGATATTCCTCCTTGTACGTTTTACGTACATGTATATGATGGAGAGGTGTAAAAGAGGATTCAAAAACGTACATGTACGTAAACAGAGCGAAGGAGGCAAGCGAATGACTTCGAGATCACGTCGGGATCGGGAACGGCAGGAGCTTGTAATGCGCATCCTGGACACTGCAAGGCAGATCATTGCTGAAGAGGGTCATGACGCTCTCACCATTCGGAAGATTGCTGAACGGATTGAGTATTCGCCAATGGCTCTCTACAGCCACTTTGCGGATAAGACGGCTATTTTGCAGGCGCTGGCTAGAGAGACATTCGCCAAGCTTGAAAAGCAGTTTCCAAAACCAGGCAAGAATCCCTTACTGTCCCTTCGTAAAGGAATGCTCACCTATATCGATTTCGGATTGCAACATCCGGAGGAGTACCGCATCACCTTTCTCACTTCGCTGCCGGGCAGCAAACGCAAGCGAACAGCCAGTCTGGACAACATCCCCGACGATACGGGAGGCCGCCGCGCCTTTGAGTTCCTGGTTGCGAATGTGACGGCATGCATCGAGGCGGGCTACTTCACGGGAGATGCTTTTCGAATTGCGACTGCACTCTGGGCTGGCCTTCATGGCGTGGTCTCGCTACAGCTTACTCAGAAAAACTTTCCTTTCGGGCAAAAACAAGCATTTGCGGATCTCGTCGTGGACACACTGCTCAAAGGACTGGGGTGCTCAGTATGAGCTTCCTTCCGCAAGTCCGGACTCGATTCATCTAAGAAGAAGAAAACTTCGCCAGGTATTCATGGATGTACGAAACGGACATACTACCTTCGCCTACCGAGCTGGCAACACGTTTTATTGAACCGTTGCGAACATCTCCCGCACAGAAGATTCCTGGGATGCTGGTTTCTAGGGCAAATGGCATACGTTCGAAACCCCACGTGCTCAGGTCACGTCCGGTGAGCACATAACCCTGCGCATTTCGTTCGATCTCTTGTGGAAGCCACTCCGTCTTTGCAGTAGCCCCAGTCATGATGAAGAGTGCCTTTGCGTCTCTAGTGATTGTGACGGCTGAACCCTGAGGCGGGATTTCGCTCGTCTTGATACGTTCCAGATCATTGTCACCGTGTGCCTCAGTGACCTGGGTATAGGGTTCCACCCGGATATTGGCCTTCTCTTCCAGTTGCCGTACGAGGTATTGCGACATGCTTTGCTTGAGACCGGGACCGCGAACGAGTAAAACCACCTCAGCTGCGTAGCCCGAATAGTACACGGCGGCTTGTCCGGCTGAATTGCCACCACCTACGATAAAGATCCGGTGACCTGCGATAGCAACTCTGTCGAACAGCGAGGCACCGTACAGAATCCCTCGTCCTATAAACCGGTCGTGATTGGGAAAGCTTAACCGATTCCACGATACCCCTGTCGCCAGCAGAACAACGCGTGCGCGTATCGAGTCTCCACAATCCAGTACGATATTGTGTTCGAGCTCGTGCGGCTCTATCTTCTCTACACTGCGTGTGACGAGAACTTCAACGCCAAAGCGCGCCGCCTGCTTGAGCGCCCGTTCGCTCAGGTCGTTCCCAGAGATGCCGGCAGGAAAGCCCAAATAATTCTCTATGCGTGATGAAGTACCTGCTTGGCCCCCCACGCAAAACCGGTCTACAGCGATAACCGAAAGACCTTCAGATGCGCTATACACGCTCGCCGCCATGCCGGCAGGTCCAGCGCCTACGATGACGACGTCGTAGAGGTCTTGTTTTGGCTTCGTTTGAAAGCAGAGAGCTTCAGCAACTCGACGAAGATTCGGTTCTTCGACCGTCTCGCCGTCGGCGACCACCGCTACCCGAGTTCCAGGTTCTTGTTCTGTACTAGGAGGTATCCAGTCGTACTGAACTCGATTAGCCGATAAAAATGCTCGGATGCTGCGGCAATTTGGGTCAAACTTGGACCCGAAGATGCGCACGCGCGCAGAGGGAGTTTCTTTCACAATCTGTTGCGCCATCGCGGTGCGGGTGCCTATGACCCGAAAGATGGTCTCGGCAGCAGAAGGACTCTGGCGCATAAGCTCTTGCAACTGCTGACGCTCAAACCGGGCTACACGGCACGTCGTTAGAGCACGAAGAGTGACTGTGCTGCTCGTTCCCATGAGCACCGCCATCTCTCCCGCCATCTGCTCCGCGAGAACACGTCCGAGAACTCGACTTTGACCCACGATGTCTTTCGTGATCTCTAGTTCACCTTCAAGCACGACAAAGAAACGCGGTTCTTCGCCCTCGCGAACCAGCCATTGACCCGTGTCCAGGTGAACGTCAGCCGCTCGCTCGGCGAGTCCAACCAAGTCTATTTCTCCTAGCTCTCCGAAGAGTGCCACTCTCTTTAGATCTTCCAAAGTGATCATTTTTCGTCCTAATGATTTGAAGTCTACGCAACATTGGAAGCGACATGTTGACGAGAACATGATCGCTAAGAAAGGAATCTGCCACTCATGCGGATCCAACAAGAGTCATCGCTAGAAATGCTAACAAAACGTCCGTCGAGGCTGTGGGTTTGTGGGACGCGTTCCGCGTTCCACGCTCGCCCTGGCGGGCGAGCGTGAAATCCATAGCCTTGCCCGGTGTGCCGAGGCAGTCGACTGACCTACTTCTTTCCTTTATGAGCCGGGGCATGGGACGGCTCGGGCGTGATCGGGGCCGCTTGCTGCTGCTGCTGGGGTGGCCAGGTACTGTTCGATCCGGTCATCCTGCTCCTGAAGATCGTTCAGGCTGCTCCTAAAGGGTAGCCAGCCAAGAGCCAGCCCGATCACAATCCCGGCAGCCAGGATGAGGCTGCGCACCAGCCAACTGATCTCCGAGATGTTTTGACGCACCTGGGCGGCAGCCTGCCCAATGGCATGTAGTGGGGTAGCCAGAGCCTGCGTTGTGTGTCGCTCAATCTCAGCGGTCTGGCTGCGCACGGCGTTCTGGATGGCGCTGCATTTATGCGGCGATTGTCCTTGTGCCGGTCGACGTAGTTCTGGATTCTTCTCCCTGCACCCTCATCCGCCTTATCGGCCTTCGCTGGCCGGCTGCGCGCCAGAACTCAAGTTCCTCCTTCTGGAATTTCCCCAATCGAGAACAAGTGTAGGGAACGGCTATTCTCACGACTGATCTGCGGCTAGCCAAGACCGAGCTGTTCGTTTCTCCACTGAATGGCCTCTTCCGAACCAGGCATGAACATCTTCAGACCGACGTCAACGGCCTTTGACTGGATGTCCTCTATGACCGGGCGGAAGCTGTCGTTGTACTCCTTGAACGCTGCAGCAAGGTCATTCGGGTGCTTTTCGAATGCCTCTCCCAATGCTGCAGCACCAAGGATCGCCACGGAGCCTCCCATACCGGCCGCAGGCGAAGGCCCGTAGCCGGCATCTCCAACGAGAGCGACACGCCCTTTCGTCCAGGACTTCATATGAACCTGGCAGAGCTTGTCGAAGTAGAAGTTTTCACTGCGACTCATCTCGCCAAGCAGTTCAGCGGTTCTCCACTTGCCTCCCTCAAAGGACTTGCGAACCATGCGTTTCTGTTCGTCCTGCTTCCTGCGGTCGTGAGGAATCTCGTCAACAGATGAGAAGCAGAACGCGATATCCGTCTTGCCGTTATAGGTGTTGAGCATCACCGTTTTGCCAGGCACGCTGAACATTTCCGAGGTGTTTTCTTCCATCAACAGCTTGGGAACAATCGTGAGCGAGAAGTAGTTTTTGAGGAAAACCACAAAAGCAGCTTCCTCGCCGAAGCACAGCCTCCTCACGGTGGAATGGGTGCCGTCGCACCCGAACACAAGAGAAAAAGTCTGCTTTCGTCCACTCGCGAAGGCGACATCGACCTGCTCTTCTGAGTCTTCCATGGTCAGGATGCTGTCAGCAAATACAAACTCGGCTCGCTCTTTGACTTCGTTGAAGAGCAACTCGAGTAGCGTATCCCTTTCGATCTCGTACTCTTCTTCCGGCTCCTCGTCTGCCTGCGCTTCGTGCTGTTGATGCAACGGCAAACCTTCTTCATCGAGAAACAACACCCGCCTGGGCGGCAGGGATTGAGACTTGATGCGGTCGAGCAAGCCCATGCGTCTCACCACCTCGATAACGCCTTCGCGTATGTTGACCGGGGTTCCGCCCCGACGCAGATCGCTCGCCATTTCGACGACTGTCACCGCGTAGCCAAGCCTCTTCATCCACCACGCTGTGGCCAACCCGGCAAAACTCGCCCCGGAAATGAGAACACTGAGAGCCTGTTCATCGAAACATCTACCCGTACCGGCTTGTTGCCCTGAAATCTTCACTAACGAGTCCTCCGTAAAATTATACTAAGTATAAATGTTGATGATGTAAAGTACATGCATGGGCTCCGAAGCGGCCTTCAAATCAAATCGACAGACTCGGAAGCGCTTGTCTACACGGCAGAGAATCTCTGACGTGGCAACACGCCTGTTCTTCGAGCGAGGGTTCGACGGCGTGAAGATCGAGGAAATTGCCGAAGCGGCGGATGTTTCCCGAATGACCGTCTTCAATCACTTTCGACGCAAAGAAGACCTGTTCTTTGATCTGGATGACGAGGGTCGCCGAGACCTGCTGGATGCGATCGAGCGGCGCCCACCTGGGACCTCACCCGTCGAAGCGGTACACCGTTTTGTTCATTGGGCTGTGCGCCATCAGCGTCCCTATGTGCGCCTCTTCGATTCGCACAGTGAGAGGTTCATGACAACCCTGCAAGCAAGCGAGGCGTTGAAAGCTCGCGCCAGAGCCATTCGCGACGAACTGACGGATGTCCTCGCCAGCGCATTGGCGAGCGCAGCGCAGCGCATACCTCCCGACCCTACCGTGAGTCTCGCCGCATCTCTGCTCGTGGCTACGTGGACTCTCGCGGTCATGGAAGCGCACCGCACGTTTCAGCAGAACCAAGACGAAGACAAGGCAACCACCTGCTTTCTGTCGCTTATCGACCTGGGCACGAAAGGAGTAAGGGCCGCCCTAGAAGGGAGTCCGTATGTCTGAACTTGTTCGCATCTCCATTGCTCTCTTGAAGTTCGGTTCGAGGCCGGTATCAGTCAATCTGATACCCTGCCCACGATGAACACATCTGAAATTGTTGCGGCACTGGATGCGGAGATTGCTCGGCTCGAACACGTCAGAGCGATCATCGCTTCTACATCTGGATCATCAATCGCCAAAGCAGGGAAGCAGAGAGGACGCCCTGCCGAAAGCAAGAGCGTCGCTCCCAAGCGCGTCCTCTCACCGGAAGCACGCAAGAAGATTGGCGACGCGCAGCGCAAGCGGTGGGCCGCGCAGAAAAAGCAAAGCTGAACGGACGATCGAACCGGCCATTCCGCCGGTTTGCCCTTGCATCATGGCTGCGGTGAACATAGAGCCATGTGGGTAAACACGTACTTTGTGCCACGAGTACCTTGTGCTAGGGACTTGCGCACAGCTCCTTGAGATCTTGCATCCGACATAGCGTGCGCTCTCGTATCTGCGTCTTCAGCTCGTAGACTTTATGGAACCCACCGGTTACGTGACATCGACGCTGCCTCAGTGGCGTTTGCAGGCGACAACTTCCGCGGGAAGTCTTTGAGCTCACGGTCACTATGTTGCTGATTAGTCAAATCCTGCCTGGAACTGGGTCCTTGCTTTAAAAGCTGCACCCGAAGGACTCTGCATCTTCGAAGGTCGCGGCCTTCGGCATAACCTCGGCGAAGCAATCGGCCTCCTCGCGAGCATCCTCGGAGCGAATTCCAAGGCCAAAGGGGCAATGCGCCTTCAGGTCCGAAGGGATCCGGGAACCGGGGCAAATTGTGCTTTTCGTATCCGAGGGTCTCCGTGGCCCGGCGCTTGATCGAGGCCGATTCGTTCGCCACCCCTTATAGCTTAAGCCGCGGATCGAGAGGGTATGGAAGCACGTCAGTGATCCTAAAGCGCTGGGCCTCCGGATGAGTTGGGTTGAGGAGACAGTTCCACGTCTCCGGCACCAGTGCGCTCGGCACTTGCATCAGGACGCTTTCGTTCCGTTCCAGCCACGAGGAGCCGAGATCGCGAGTGTGTTCGAGTCGAACGGTCCAGTCCTCCGGGAGGTCGTCTAATCGTATCGCTCGGGAAGGGAGGTCGGGGCCTTTGACGCACAATAGGGTGAACTCGGGCGGCACGTCATTGGCGCTGGTATGAACGCAAACTTCGAGCAGCGCAGCAGCCGGCGACTCTGCCAGGTAGACGATCGGACGTCCGGCGTGGTGCCATCGCCCGGCTGCTCTGAGACCCCCCGCTCCTGTCAGATCACGATGCCGGCTGATCCGCCACAGGACCATCAGACGAACATGCCTTCGTCGATCTGGATCAGTAACTCCTCGACGATCCGGCTGCCGGTGTCGGTCTGGAGCAAGGAGAGCGGCGTGCGTCCTTCGAGCCGCGGGTGCGGCTTGCGCAACCAGGCCAAGGCGCGTTCGCGGGTTCCGTAGATTGTCTCTGTAAGAGAGAGCACGCGAATGACGCGCAGCACACGATCGGACTCCTCGACCGTCAACTTTTCGCGGCGAGAGCGTCGATGCTGCAGTGTGCGCGAGGGGATGATGACGGCGTCGATCTCTGCATGCCCAAGGCCGAGCGCGAGCAGGCGCTTGATCACCGAGGGAGCAAGCCGCCCCTCCACGATGCGCAGCACTTCGCTTTCGGTTTTTGGTGCTGGGAGTCCGAGCCAGTCGCCGATCTGGAGATGCGCGGCATGCATGGTCTCCAGTATGCCACGAACGCGGCGGCAAAGTGTCAGAACAGCTAGACAGGAGGGGTCAACAGGTGCGGCTCCTGCTATCGCCGCAGCCGAGAACGCGGGATGAAAGCAAATCCATAAGGGCTCTCCTGAGGGTGCAAGAAGCGTCGGAATGCCAACCGTGTGTTTCCTTGCAAATGGAACAGAACACTTAGATGTGAGCCTGAAGCGGCTGAGTTTGGAAGGTGAGCGCGAGATCCAGCCCGCATAGTTTAGGAGGGGTGCCAGCCCGATCCGAGTGGGTTTGAATCACGTTGAGGTCTACGCCCCCACGACATTCTTGGGGGACGAACGAGAGAACAGACGAGAGAACAACTGGTGCAACGGAGCCTGCCGAATAGGCTCCCTCCACTCCTGCCGATTCCGTCTAACTCCCACATGATGCGCGGCTTGCCAGCCTGTCACGGCAGAGGTCGCGGGTTCGAGCCCCGTCGTCCCCGCCATACATTCTAAAGCACTTATAGGATGTTTGGACCTACAGTGACAATCCACAATCCAATCCACAAATCACTGCACTAGACGACCTCCACGTCCTACAGCGTCCAGGAAGGCCCCTTGTGCTGACTGCTTTTCGTCGCGATCATCCTGCGTGTAGAGATTCATGGCCGTGCGGATGTCACTGTGCCGCAGGATCCCTTGAACCGTCTTCGGATCGACCTTTCCCTTGTTCACCAGCCATGTGCTCAGGCTGTGACGCAGGTCTCTAGGATGAATGCTAGAAGGACGGCTCGACTGACCGCTAGCCCCCTTCGAGAAGGTCCGGTTCCTCCAGGTCTCCAGAACCGGAGGGAAGACACCCGCAGTTAGGCGGCACATGAACCACTTCCGGGGATCCCGCAACAGCGTTCATAGTCCACAGTTGTGTAGCCCCAAGCGAGGAAAAAAGTGCCGCTGCTCCACATTCTTTGGCCAGCCGGTTACACTGGAGCTCTCCTTGGTCGTATGAAGCAGCGTTCCCGACGAGGTTCACAACACGTGGCGCAATCGCGCTAGCTGCTTTCGTTTGAGGAACTACTGCGCTGCTCGCGCAGTCGCTCAGCTTGTCAGCTCAGACTGGTATCGCCGAGGACGGCTACGCGCTGTTCGAAGAGCCTGGGCGGATGGTGTCCATCGGACAGGGAGCCCGGCTCAGTATGTATTGTGTGGGCAAAGGGCGGCCGACGGTTGTGTTGGAATCCGGTTTCGGTGGAGGGACCTATCACGAGTGGCACAAGCTGCAACCCGCGTTAGCTAAGGTTTCGCGCACCTGCTCCTATGATCATGCAGGATATGGCTTCAGCACACTAGGCACTGACTTACCTCGTGACGTACGACACGACGTCCTGGATCTCCATTCTCTGCTCGAACGATCCGCCGAGACTGGTCCGTACATACTGGTCGCCCACTCAGATGGCGGTCACATCGTCGGTGCGTACACCGACTTGTAATCCCGCAGAGGTTGCAGGGCTCGTCTTCCTTGATGCAGCCATGCTGGTAGATAAAGAGCAGATCAGCGGGCCGGAGAAGAAGCCCAGCTCTGCGATACAGCACTACTACCTCTCGCAGCTCAACGATATTCGGAACTGCCTGAAGCGTACAGACATGCACACGGCGCGTTTAAGCCGCTGCCGGGCGATCCTTGCCTCGACAGCGCAGAGACGGCTGCGCTCCCGGCGCGAATGGCAAGGACGATTACAAGGATCGCTGCGCGTCCGGATGGATGGCGGGCCTATTTATCAGAAGCTCAACAGCACTACTTAAGCGGCGATCTGACATGGGAGGCGTCGCTGCTCCCGCACCAATGGCAGCATCTTCCAATCCGAGTGTTTACGGCGAGTGTCGCTTCACTCGATGACGAGCGCTCCGCTGCTCTCTACGGGCTGAGAGCTACAGATCACGCGGCCATCGCTGAAGCGAGAAACGGATGCAGCCGATGGGAAGGTCTGCAGAGGCGCATATGTGGGCTCTCGGATCGCTGCCGACTCGATCAGATTCTAACGGCTATGCACGAGGTGCAAAATGCGGTTCCAGATCAGGTCGCAGACGCCGTCCGCTACATGGTTCTGGAGGTAAGGAACACGAACAAATGACCGGTGTCCGCTGGTGCGTCGGAACAGCGTTCGCGACTGGCAACTTGCCACCTCGTCCGATCCTCCCCATTCGCTTGAGTAATCATTCGAACCGGATCAGCCAACTCCCGTGAAAGCGGGCTTGCTGAGTGAATCCGTCAGGTTGTAGGGTGTCTACACCCTATGGCGCAACAGGATTCTGGTTACAAAAACCGCATTGAGCTACTGCAGGGCACGCTCGACATGCTGATCCTCAAGACGCTGCAGTGGGGTGAGCAGCACGGCTACGGCATAAGCCGCGCGATTCAAGCCACGTCGGGTGAGGTGCTTCAGGTAGAGACGGGATCTCTGTACCCGGCGCTGCATCGCTTGGAGCGACAAGGCTGGGTGACAGCCGAGTGGAAGAAGAGCGAGAGCAATCAGAGGGCGAAGTTCTACCGGATCACTGCGCTCGGGAAAAGGCAGCTGGCCTCGGACTACGAACGCTGGGGACGAATGGTCGCTTCCATCGAGGAGATCATGAGCGCGACCAGAAGTAAGGCATGAGGTGCAGGTATGCATCCGCTTCGACGGCTGTGGAACGCACTCGGACGCAAAGATGAGTTTGAGCGAAGAGCTCGAGAGTCATTTGCGCATGGCGATCGCCGATCGTATCGCGCGTGGGGAAGCTCCCGCCGAAGCTCGGAGCAGGGCGATGCGTGAATTCGGCAACATGGCTTTGATTGCCGTCGTCAGCGAGAGCGTTGGGGCTGGCTCACACTCGAGCACCTCGGGCAGGACCTCCGTTTTGCCATGCGACAGCTGCGCCGTTCTCCCGGCTTCGCTCTCACCGCGATCTTGACGCTCGCGCTCGGCATCGGCGGGCTGACCACGGTTGCTACCTGGACGAATGCAGTCCTGTACAACCCATGGCCGCACGTCGCCGCACCGCGGGAACTCCGCTTCATCGATGCCACGGTGCTTGGGAACAGCGGCTACTCAGTCCACTACGACCACTACGAGTTCTTGCGCGATTCGGGAGGTTCCTGGCGGGAGGCAGTTGCCTTTTCGATGTCGCCGGTCAACCTGACTCAGCCTCGCGTGCAGCCGCTGGTTATCAGCGCCGGCATCGTCTCCTTGAACTACTTCCAGTTTCTCGGTCTCAGTCCCGAACGTGGTCGATTCTTTCAGCCAGACAGCGACGACCGCGCCTATAGCAAGCACAACGAGATCGTCCTGTCCGATGGCTTATGGAGAGGTCGATTCAACGCCGATCCTGCGATAGTCGGCCGCGTTCTTTCCATCAACCACCACGATTTCGTTGTGGTCGGCATTGCACCCAACGAGTTCGCCGGCATCTTTGGCGGTGTTGCAGAGGCAGCGTGGATCCCACTCTCTGCCCTTCGTGATTTGCTGGTCGGCTCTTCGCCAGATCCCTTGCTCGACATGCACTACGGGCTGCAAGTCGCGGTGCGCCTCCGACCGGGCGTAAGCGATGCAAGAGCAGCCGCCGAAGTCCACGCTCTGGCGCACGCCTTCTCTCTGAAGTCCGGGAAGAATCAGGGCGGCTGGGATCTGAACCTGCGGGACGCTGCACACTTCCAACGCGGCATCTTCAACATGATCGGGTCACAGTTGCCAGTCTTGATCGGCGCGTCGGTTCTGTTGATCGGACTGGTCTGTATTAACATCGCCTCCTTGCTCGGCCAGCATGCCGCGCGCCGTCGCCGCGAGGTCGCGATTCGAACAGCGTTGGGTGCATCACCAGCCCGGATCGCAGGGCAGGTTCTTGCAGAAACGGGCATGTTGGCCTTTGCGGGCGCAGCGGCAGGGTGGCTGGCAAGCCTGGTATGGCCCGTGGGCTCTACCTCTTGCTACCTGACTTCGGTGTCCCTCTCTCCTTCAATCTGCACAGCGATACACGCATTCTCTTTTTCGTCGCGGCCGTTGCCGTTAGCGTCGCGCTGGCCTGCGGCCTCTAACCCCGTGCGCCAGGCGTTGCGCGTGTCGCAGAATGAGGCGCTGCATGAGGGCGGGGCGGCGGTTGCCGGCGCTCCTCGCAGGCGGATCGGCCGCGCCATCACGCTCGGCCTGCAACTCGGCATCTGCTTCATCGTGCTGGTGTGCTGCGGTCTGCTCACACGTACGGCGCTCAACATTGCGCATCGGTCCGTTGGCTTCGACCGCGCCAACTGCCTAACCGCGGAACTCGATCTCTCCCGAGCCGGTTACAGTGTGGAACGCGGCCTGGCCTTGCAAGCAGCGCTTCTCGATCGGCTTCGCTCCACACCTGATATCGCATCCGCGACGCTCACCTCGCATCCTCCGATGGGGACGACAACTCCGGGAACACTCAGGACATCGGTGTGCCAGGATATGTTCCGGCGAAACACGAAGAAATGAGCGTTATCACTGACTTTGAAGGTCCTGAGTTCTTTCACGTCCTCGGCATCGCCATGCGGCACGGTCGCGACTTCACCTCCGGCGACACTGCGTCGTCGACTCCAGTCGCGATCATCAATGATGTGATGGCACACCGCTACTGGCCAGGTGGAGACGCCGTCGGCCGCAACGTCCTGACGGCCGGATCGAGACCACACGATAGCGCCGGTCGACCACATCGCCCTCGTGCGCCAGGAAGATATCTACGGGCGGGCTCATCGCATCATCGGCATCGTTGGTGGCTTCGCCTATGCAGATCCGGCAAACACCGATCCCGAACCCTTGCTCTTCGTTCCGCTCACACAGCATTACTCGAGCAGCTTCTTTGTTGTGCTTCGTGGGAGCAGTTCAGTTGCAGAGATGACGTCGCAACTGCGCCAGGCGACTGGAGGTTTCGATAGCACGCTACCGATCGAAAGTGTGCGCACGCTCGAGGATCTGGCAGCCGAGCGCTACCAGATTTCCCGCATTCCTGCAGAGTTGCTCAGTGTCTATGCGGTCTCGAGCGTGCTCGTGGCTATGCTTGGCCTAACGCCGTAATGGCCTATTCAGTGATCGAGAGGCATCGCGAGTTTGCGCTGCGCATCGCTCTTGGTTCCACACGGGCCGCGATCTTTCGCCTGGTTCTCGGCGGCAGCATCTGGATCGCTGTCGTCGGAATCCTGACCGTTGGCATCGGTTCCATCCTTGCTGTGCGCCTGGTACGTTCCATGCTCTTTGGAGTCACACCGTTCGATCCGGCAAGCTGCTGTGCTGCCGGTGTCTTGTTGCTGGCGACCGTTTTCATTGCGGGGATCTCCCCGGCTCGCCGGGCCTCAGCCGTCGAGCCGATGCAGGCACTCCGCACTGAGTAGCTGTTCAGGTTTTCTTTCCAATTGGACAGCACGCCACATTGGCAATCCTCGGAAGCTAAGTGGGGAGAAAGAGCAGATTACGACCAGCAGCGGGGCTGGTGCTCTACTGCTTTGCGAGCCACTCTTCAAAATCCGCGCTCCGGAAACGCCGGAGCTTGCCCACATGAACGCCGAGTATCGAGCCGCATCGGGCGAGCTTCTGCAATGCTTTTTGAACGAATGTTGATCCACCGACGCGGTCTCCTCGTTATCGAGGA
>NZ_JBMGJV010000059.1:0-17872 GCF_051025295.1 Candidatus Dedyshia acidiphila
TCTTCACCAGAAGACGGCCACCCTGATCCATGGCATCAAGCGCGTTCACGATAAGGTTCGAGATCACCTGCCGGATCTCTCCGCGAATGGCGTAGACGGTCAACGACGGATCGAGGTTAGTCTGCAGATCAATACCCTTTGCGGCGAGCCGTCGCGCGTAGAGATTCAAAGTGTCCTGCACGTTCTCCGAGATGTTGAAGTTCTGGGCCGTCGTGAGTTCACGGTAGAAGCCGAGGCTCTGCCGAGCGATGTGGGACAGACGCTCGATCTCAGAGAGAGCATCCTTGGCAAAGCTACGTGCGCGCGCGGGAACCTCCTCATCGGTTTCGATCAGGAACAACAGGTTCGTGATGGCCTCGAGTGGATTGTTCAGTTCGTGAGCGATGGCTGCAGTCAGACGGCCCGCAGCGGCAAGCTTCTCGGACTGGATCAACGCCTGTTGCGCAGATCTTTGTGCTGTAAAGAGCCGTGCGTTGGTGAGCGCGAGCGAGATTCGATAGGCCAGGTCCTCGGCATAGATGATGTCCGCCTTGGTGTAGGCGCGCTGGTTTGAATCGAGCACGAAGAGAACCAGCCCCGAGTCGGCCCCGTCATAGCGCAGCGGCACCGCGATCGCCGAGCCGACAGTCCCGAACTCGCCGAGTTGAGTCAGGTTTCGCGAGGACGCTGACTGGACGAGATCCAGGAGTGCCGGCGTGAGGCGGCCATTAGCAGTGCCTGGCGCGTCCTCGCCGGGGAAAATGAATTCACAGCGATCCGCGAAGAAGGGCGCCACGGATTGCCGCACCGCTTCCATCGTTTTTGCCAGATCGAGCGATTGGCTGATCTGGGGTCCGACGCGAGCCATGAAACGCAGCATGCGGTCTGCCTGGCTCGACCGAATCAAGGAGCGGATCAGGTTCAGCAGTTCCTGAGGATGCACTGGCTGTGCGATGTAGGCATCCGCTCCTCCGGAGAGTCCGACTGCACGCGCATCCGGATCCGCGAACCCGGCCGAGACCTGCACGATCGGAATGCCGTCATACGACGCATTCTGCCGGATGCGACGGCAGACATCGTAACCGCTCATGTCGGGAAGCTTTACGTCCAGAACGATGGCTAGAAGACTGGCGTTCAGGGCTCGGAGCGCTTCCGCGCCGGTCTTCGCCTCGATGGGACGGTACCCTTCCCGCTCGAGTATTCGGCAGATCGCGTAACGCTGCTCCTCTGTGTCATCCACGTAGAGGATTGGCTTGTCTACCTGGACCATGAGTCCTCTCCCTGATGCACATTGCTCAGGCCGACTTCCAGAAGCGCCCGCTCAAGCACTACGCGTTGTTCCTCGCTGGATGTGTCCTTTCTTTCCAGAACGTCTGTTTCGAGTGAGTGGAGGGTGGCGCGTTCTTCGGCCGTCAGCGTCTTCGAGGTGATCACGACCAGGCGCAGGTCGCGCAACTCGAGTTCCTTGCGCACAGAAGTGGCGAGTTCGATTCCATTGAGGCCCGGCATAACAAAGTCGAGAACGGCGAGCGCGGGTCTACGATCCCGAATCAATTCGAGCCCATCCTTGCCATTGACCGCCTCGAGGATGGGAGCCGAAGTCAGTGTCGTGAGCTGGCGCCGCAGCAGATATCTCGCGACCTCATCATCGTCGACGATCGCGATCAGAGCGTCGCGCGGTGCGTCATCCGGCGATGGCTTGCTCTCGCCCAGGTCGCCAACCGGCAGGCGCAGGTAAAACCGGGAGCCTCGGCCCACCTCGGACTCGAACCACATCTCGCCACCCAGCAACTCGGCAAAGCTTTTCGCCAAGGGGAGGCCGAGTCCGCTGCCCGCGTGCTTGGTCGGCCCTGAACCCTCGACCTGCGCCCATTCCTGCAGCACCAGCTCGCGATGTTCCGGCGCGATACCGACGCCGGTATCGGCTACCGAAAAAACGATCGATGCATCGATTCGCTTCGCAGAGACGACCACCTCACCCTGCTCGGTGAATTTGAGCGCATTGGAAATGAAGTTGCGCAAGATCTGCGACAGCTTGCCTTCATCCGTGATGAGTTCCAGCGGCTGCAGTGGAAGCTCAATACGAAGGTCGAGCTTGTCACTCTGCACCAGAGGACGGAACATGCCACGCAACGCCAAGAAGACATCCGCAATCGAGACCCGTGAAGAGCGCACCGCGACTTTCCCGGCCTCGACCTTCGCCAGATCGAGAAGGTCGTTCACAAGTTCTGTCAAATTCTGGGCCGAGCGAAGGATGAAGCCGACCTGCTTCTCCTGTTCAGGACTCAGATCGCCATCCGTGTGCTGAAGCAGAAGGCGCGAGAGGCTCACGATGCTGTTCAGAGGTGTGCGCAGTTCGTGAGTGACCGTCGACAGAAAGCGGCTCTTCATTTCATTCGCCTGCTGCACCGCCTGGGCCTTGTCCTCCAGATCGGCGTACAACACCATAACCCCGCGGTTCGTTTCTTCGAGCTCCTGGTTCAGTCGCTGCAGTTCCATCTCGCGCAGACTCAGTTGTTCCAGCAACTGCATGAGTTCATGGTTTTGATCGAGCAGAACCGAGACAGCATCGGTGGGTCGCGAGGCCGTCAGGACAGCGATGACGTCTTTATCCGATGGAGCATCTTCAACGGCCGCGCCTGTCAGATATTTGACGAGGGTGACGCGGGTGCCCTGCGGACCGGTTTGCAGGTCGAAGTGATCCGTCAGGCGCCTGGCGCCCACAAGACCCAGTCCCATACCAGTGGCAGACTGGTAGTTCCCGCTCCAGATGCTCTCAAGATCAGCAATCCCAGAGCCGCTATCCTCGACCACGACTCGGAGCGCCGTGCGTGGGACGCGATCGATGAAGTACTCGACCTTGCCACCCTTTGCATACGTGTAGGCGTTCCGCACAATCTCTGACAGCGCGGTAGCGATGCGCGTCTGATCCTGTTTTTCCATGCCGAGCAGGGCGGCGATCTCACTGGAGCGGCGACGCGCCAGCAGCAGGTCGGTCTCCCGCGTAATGTTGACGGTCAGCAATGGGATTTGCGAACTGCGCACGGGTTTGCTCACAATCGCACGACCAAGGCCGTTGCATCATCGCGGCCGCGGTTGAAGTCTCGATGGAGGATGGCCGCCACTGCCGGTGGTGCAGCCTGCAGCAGGCCGGGGTAGGCGTCCAGACTCCAGTGCGTCGAGATGCCATCGGAGTGCATGACGAGCAGGTCGCCTTCACCAAACGGATAGTCAAACGCGCTGATCTGGCGGGCCTGGTGTCCGATCGTGCCGTTGTGCGAAACCAGATGTGTGACGCGTGTGGGACCGAACAACCGCCCACTGATGTTGCCCACCCCGCAGTAGGTCGCGACATGCCTGTCGTGGTTGAAGCAGATCACCGCAAGGGCGGCGCCGCGAGTGCTACGCAGGTGGCCATGCATCTGCCGCACCATGGCGGTGGCATCGAGCGCCGTGGCAGAGTTAAAGCATTCGACTGCCAGGCCTGCGGCCTCGGAGGCATGCAGCCCGTGTCCCAGCCCATCGACGACGAGGTAGCATTCCCGCCCTGCTTCCGCCTTGCATGCCCAGCGGTCACCACTTACCTGTTCGCCTGGCATGGCCGTGCAAACCACTCCCGGGGGCGATGCTTGCACATCCTCTTCATAGAACCGCGCGCCGACGACCGTGCCGCGGTCGGGCCAGGAGTATGCCTGCATCTGGTCCGAGACGCGCCGGATGGCACCCAGACCAAGCCCCGGTGTTGACGCCGAGGAGTAGCCGTCCTCGCCGCACGCGAGCAGATCCACCATGCCGGGGCCAGAGTCGACTGCAAGAAGTTCGAGAACGCACGCCTGCACAAATGCGTTCAGCAGGAGGGCGCCACCACTGGCATGTTGCAGGAGATTGTTGGCAAGCTCGACAGCCGCGATCTCCACCTTGTCGGCGCGTGCCTCCAAAAGGCCGATGCGCAGGGCCTGTCTGCGGGCGGTGCGCCGCGCCAGGGCGACCTCCGACGAGTCATGCACCGGAATGACGATGGTCTGCCCTATCGGGTCCATTTCGTAACAGTCACCGTGGTTCCTTCCCGGATCTGTGAGTGGACGTGGAACTCATCGACCAGCCTTCTGGTCCCACTCAAACCGAGACCCATGCCGGTACCCGTGGTGTAGCCGTCCTGCAAAGCCAGAGCGATGTCGGGGATGCCGGGGCCCTGATCCGTGAACGTGAGGCGCAGACCTCGCCGTGCCCCCTCATGCAGCACTTCCATCAAGACATCCCCGCCACGGCCGTAATCAAGGGTGTTCCGCGCAATCTCACTCGCGGCGGTTACGATCTTGGTCTGATCGACAAGGCCAAACTTTGCGCTTACCGCCTTTTGTCGGACTGCGGTGCGAACCAGTACAACGTGCTCTGAGGATCGGATGGGAAGGCTCTCAGCCTCCAGTATGTCCATCGTTCTCCTCTTCCACCTGCACCTCGATGGGACCTCTGTCATGCAGTTGGCCGCGCAGAATCTCCATCCCACGTTCGACGGTCAGCGCCGTGCGAATGCCAGAGAGAGACAGGCCCAGTTCCACCAGCGTGATCGCTACGGCGGGGCGCATGCCGACCACGACGGTTTCCGCGTCGAGGATACGAGACATGCTCGCGATATTGCCCAGCATGCGACCGATGAACGAATCCACCACATCGAGCGACGAGATATCGATCAGCACGCCCTTCGAGCTGTAGCGCACGATCTGATTCGTCAGGTCGTCCTGCAGCTGGAGAGCGAGCCGATCGTGCATGTCCACCTGCACGGTGATCAGCAGGAAGGTGCCCATCCGGAGAATCGGGATATGTTCCATCGATTCGCCTGCCTACTCCGCCAGCCCTGGCACGACGCGCCTATCGCTGCTTCGTACCGGGCTGATCTGCAGATTTGCCTTTTTGAGAGCGACCCGGAACGCGTCCGCGAGGCTTGCCTTGGTGATGACATCGCCCAACTCAACCCCAAGATGCACGATTGTCTGGGCGATCTGCGGCCGTATCCCGCTGATGATGCACTCGGCGCCCATCAGGCGCGCTGCCGTCACTGTCTTCAGCAGATGCTGAGCGGTGAGCGTATCGACCGTGGGCACACCGGTGATGTCAATGATCGCAATCTCCGATCCGGACTCCACGATGCGTTCCAGCAACGATTCCATGATGGTCTGAGTGCGCGACGAGTCAAGGGTGCCGATGATGGGTAGAGCGAGAATTCCGTCCCAGAGCTTCACTACGGGCGTGGACAGCTCCATCATCTCCTGCTGTTGGCGGCGAATGACCTCTTCACGTGTGGTCTGGTGGACCTCTGTCGTGTAGAGGCCGAGCTGATCGAGCAGAGCGTTGACGCGCCAGGTCTCTGTAGCCAGCGCAGACGCATCGTCCTTGTAGGTATCGCGCACGCGTTGAAACAGCGGCTGCTTGAGCGAAAAGACGAACAGTGCCGTGTCGCTCGGCGAGAAGCCGAGGGTGGCGCGACTGGTCGAGATCTGGGAAAGAAAGCGCCGGATCGACTCGAACTCGCCTCCGCGAATGTCTCCGGTGCCCCCGGCGATCATCGCCTCTTGTAGAAGCTGGAGGAATTCCTTGGAATGCTCGCGAAGGTCGGCGTCCGCAATCCGTCCCTTCGAGCGAATGGCTTCTTTCTGAACGAGCATCCACGCTGCCAGCAGCTCATCCTCGTGGCGTCGCAGGAGGTCTCTGAGTTGGGTGTCACTCACGTTCTATCCCTTTCTATGTCAGACGATCTCAGCGTGCGAACTCATGAAGCGCCACAGATCGCAGATGATTCTAGCGTCTCTGAAGGAGGTGCGCGGAGTACGAGACCTCAGTCGCGCAGGGCTGATTCCATCTGAACGATCGTTTCATCGCAACTAGGATGCAGATGAGGCCTTCACGTCTGTCGAATTGTCACCGGGTCCAGTCGTCCATTGGGACGTGGCGAAGCGTTGCGGAAGCAGAGCGGCACGAGGCGGGCTTAGAGGCAACGAAAGAGGCCCGCCGAAGGCGAGCCTCTTGTCTGGTTACGTCACTCTGCTCAGGTCAGGATCAGCGCAGGACGCGAACAGTTGCCCTGATGCTGCCATTCCCCACCGCTACCATTGCACTCCCGGATACAAGCTCGGCAGCCGCTCGGCTCGATACACGTTCGCTCCCTGCACCTGCATGCTCCACACGGTCTGCGGGGTGCTTTCCTGCGTGACCTCGTAGATGCCGGCGTTTTTGCCGAGACCGCACAAGGCATAGTGCACATCGCCATTTGCTGTTTGTTCTGTGCTGCCGCCGAAGAAGCTGTACAGCGATGTGGGAAGTATCTGGTGAAAGGTGAGGGTTGCTGTTTTGGCGCGCTCGTCAATCTGGAATACCGGAATGCTGGTGTATGTACAAGGTGGCTGTCCTGCAGCTCCGCAGGACACACCGCCCGCGAACTGCCGGTCGTCTCCATTGTCCATCAGGCCCAGAGAGAAGACTCCGCTTGTATTCGCACTGAAGAAAGTTGGATTGTGCTGAGCATAGAACCAGTCCGTCGGATCCACACCGCCCTTCAGGGGCATGTCGCCGCCCTGACCAAGCCGCCACAGGATGCCTCCATCGCCGGTCCCATCTGCGTAGTTCAGCTTCACGACCCAGTTCTGATGTCGCATGGAGATGATGATGTTGCCATCGTCCTTGGAGTAGAGCACCGCGTTGGCGTGTGTCCAGTCGGGGAACAGGTAGGGGTGACGATTGGGATCCAGGTGATTGAATGCGTTCCACGCCCAGACCGGGTGCAGATCCTGATCGAGATCGATAATCACATCGCCAACCACCAATAACGGCTGCGTGTTCGTCAGTGCCGGGGTTGTTGCCGCGGAGAGATACATCTGAGTGCTGGCAAGAACAAGCCAGTGGCCATTCGGAAGGGGCTCCACATCGTGGTGAAAGACATCGAGCTTCATACGGCATTCCGAACAGGTTGCTGACGCCAGTTGATCATTGAGATCGGCCACGGTGATCTCACGCACTGTGTCGCCGGCGAGGTTGACCTCGCGGAGCTCGTTGATTGCGTCTGCCACTGTACCCCCGCTCAGCGCAATGTTTGAGCTCGGCCCCACGGGAAACAGGAAATTGCCGTTGGGTAGTACCTTGACCCCGGTGATCGAATTCAGTTTGACGTTGCCCGGGTCCGCGTAGGTCCAGATCGTGTTGCCAGCCAGATCCGTCACGACGATCCCTGTTGGCGTAGCGCCGATCGGGTTAATCATTTCCACGCCGGGCTGCGGTGTCATACCAGGTGCAGTGACCGTCGTGGCGTGCAGCACCATACTGGTGGGGAGTGCACCGGTGGTGAAAGTGTGATCGGTATCCGTGACGTTCACGCCATTCGAGAACGAAAGGTTCGCTCGCATGTGATAGAGCGTGCTAGCGCGCATGCCGGCGACAAAGATGCTGACCGAACCTGGGGTGCTCGTCGCCCTCGTCCAGGTCGTCAGGCCATAGGTCTGATCTGTACCGAAGCTGATGCTGACCGAACCCGGATACGGCATCGCCACCGTGTACAGCGCAACCTGCGGATTATGGGTGGGCGTCACCTGGCCGACAGGAACGGCGAAGGAGGTGCCCGAGAGAGCGACGCTCTGCTGGGTACCTGCGGCCACGCCTTGCATACCGAGGCTAAGGCTCGCTGCCTGCAGGCCAGGTGCAGACGCGACGGTTGGCGTGTAACTGACGAGTACGCTGCAGTTTGCTCCCGCGGCGAGTTGCTGACCGCAACTGCTGCTGCCCGCTGCACTGCCCGTGACAAGCGCAAACGCCGAATCACCCGACAGAGCGGGGTTGAGAGTTAGTGTTGTTCCACCCGTGTTGGTCACCTGAACCGCCGACTGAGTCAGGCTGCTTCCTACGAGATCACTGCCAAAGTCGAAGGCTACCGTGTTGAGCGCGACCGTGGTGACCGGGGCATTCACAACTGCCAGTGAAGCGGACGCGGTCTGCTGGGTCGTTCCGGACGCAGCTTTCAGAGATATCTGTGCCGTGCCCAGGGTCGAATTTGCGGCCGCTGTGAGCATGAATTTTCCTGTGCTGCCGACTGGCACCGAGAGCACGTCAGGCGTCGCAACCACACCGGACGGCAGTCCGCTCAGCGTCATGTTTACCGGCCCCTGAAAGCCAGTTTGCGAGGTCGCCGTCACCACGAAAGGCTGCGCATCGCCACCGGCTGTGAGCGTAAGTGAACCCGATACGAACTGAACCGAAAAGGTTGAGCTCGCCGCCGCTGCGGCCGGCGCCTTCGTTACCGCAGACGTACCGCCGCAGCCCGTTATACCGGCCAAGACCACCACGCCACCCAACATGCAAGTTATCCGCTTCATGATGTCCTCAAGAGAAAAAGTCGTTCAAGCTCTACAGCAACTAACTTGCACTCCAAGGGCGAGCTGCTCGCGACAGATGACTTGCCGCAATTGCCTGTCCAGGTTTTCGAGCGCGAAGGGGCCCATGTAGCAAATGCTCGGCTCCGCTGGATTGAAAGACTGAAGTGGGACTGTGCGGAACCTGATCAGTACAGTAGGTGATCTTGGTAACTTGACATATGTTGCTTTGGTTGTAGCTCCGTGACGGTACTTGAAAGACATGTATCTGGGGGTCCAGACATCCGTATCGGCCCGGCGGAATCACAAGCCGGGCTAGAAGCACCCGCTCACTTCCACATCCAGATAGATTGATACACAAGTCTTCTGGGCATCCTGCTTTCGGGGCGATAAGCCGGTTCTCGTGTCCGTAGTGCGCGCCCGGCGGAGAATCCGTGCACGCGGGCTGGTGCCTGCGGAGACAGACGGGTCTGGCACTCTACTGTGCCGGCTACTCTGTAAGCCTGCGGCTCAGGAACATGATGAGGAAAAGGGGCTCGCGCGCCCTGCACTGTTATCGGCGGAGATCACGATCAGCGGGCACAACGGGACGATGCGAGGCAGCCCGGGCGGCTCGCGCCAGGCCTTGGTCGGCTCCTGGCGTGGTGTGTCGGATAACACACCTGGAGCCGTCCTGCTCTGCCGGAATTCAGGTGAGGCGTGGCACTCCGTGTCCGTAGGTGTCTGGAGGCGCAAGATCGCGGCGCATCGGCGGCTCTTCCATCGACCGCTCGTTGCTGCTGAAGGTGCGCGCGCCCTGCGCGATAAGATAGTCAGCGGTGCGTGCGGCCAACGCCTGAATCGTCAGGCCTGGATTTGCCGAGCCCTGCGTCGGCATGATGAGCCATCGCAGACAAACAGATTCGCGATGTCATGCGTTCGCCCGAACTTATCGACCACAGAACTTCGAGCGTCGCTGCCCATTCGCGCTGCTCCGACAAGGTGCGCATAGCGAGCTTCCTGCACCACTTCGGTCGCTCCGGCGGCCTGCATCACAGCCATGGTCTTTTCCTTAGCTGCCCTTATCAATCGCTTGTCATTTTCATGCAGGTTGAAGGTGACGTTCGCGACGGGAATGCCGAAGCGGTCCTTCTCCTCCGCTAGCGTCACGCGATTGTTCGGCCAGGGAAGAAACTCCCCGAGCAGGCCGAAAGCAGCCCAGTGGTTGTAATCCATCATCTCCCGCCGCAGTCCCCAGCCCCAAGCGCCCTTTGCGGAGACCATCTGCTTCGCGAACGCAATCGGCAGCGGACCGATGGTCTGGATCGCGAAGCCGCGGGCAAAGTCGTTCTTCGAATCCGTCTCGTAGAACTCTTCCGTGAGTGCATGCGCCGGTGGCGCTTTATACATGCGAACCGGCTGCTCAAATCGCCCGAGGATCGTGTTGCCCGCCTGGGACATCAGGTATCGGCCGACAGTATCGCTTGAGTTCGCGAGGCCGTTCTCATGCCCCGGGCAGGCCGAGTTGAGCAGCAGGCGCGGTGTTTCGATCGCGTAGCCGGAGACAATCACTGCCTTCGCTCGTTGGAAGCGAGACCGCCCCTCTCGATCGTAGTAATGCACGCCAGTGACGCGATGCTCGGGCTCCAGCTCTACGCGCGATGCCATCGAGTGGTCCCGCACCTCAGCGCCATGCACGAGTGCATCGGGAACATGCGTGATCAGCGTGCTCGCCTTCGCACCCACCTTGCATCCCTGGATACAGAACCCGCGGTAGATGCAGTGAGGACGGTTGCCGCGCGAACCAGCGAGGATCGCTACCGGACCGCCGATGGACACGGGAATGTTCAGCGCGGTGCACCCCTTGATCAACGCATTACCGACGCCTCCCATCGGGTGTGGTCCATAGACGTAGCCGTGCGGGTGGCCCCAGGGGTAGTAGGCTGGCCCGGATACGGGCATCTCGAGCTCGATCTGCTCGTGGTACGGGCGCAGAACCTCATAGCTGATCGGCCAGTCCACCCCGACGCCGTCTTTCGTGTAGATCTCGAAGTCCGACGGGTGCAGGCGCGGCGTGAATGCTGCCCAGTGCACCGACCCCCCGCCCACTCCCTTCCCCGAGTTATTAGCACCAAGGGCCAATGGATCGGTTCCCCCGGTGACCCGCGGGTCCTCCCAGTACAGCTCATGCGATCCAGATTCGTCACTTACCCAGTCACGCTCTGTGTCCCAGAAAGGGCCGGCCTCGAGCGCGACAACGCAGAATCCCGCACGCGCAAGACGCTGCAGTAGAACGCCACCTGCCGAGCCACAACCCACGATGAGATAGTCCACCTCCTCATCGTCGCGAAAGCACCGCATCGGAACATCAATCGTCTGCAAGGGCCCGAGGTGGTGCCGACCATTGTCATGATTGTGAAATGCACCGAACAGTGGCTTGTTCACTTGATCGACTCCGAGGAGTCGTTCTGGGCCGATTCGGTGTGGAGATGCTGGCGCGACTCGGTCATATCTGAGGCGGATTCGGACGGAGCTCGCCAGGCGTAGCGCTGCTCTGCTACTTCCCAGGGTTCAGGCTCGCCACGTTCGAGTCGTGTGTAGGCGCGTGGATAGGCCGGCCCGCCAAAGCCGATCTCATTCCACGACCACGGATGCGCGTAGTAGCCATCAATGGCGTCCTGCATCAGCATCTGCCAGAAACGACCGACAGACATATCGCTCCAGATCGCCCGTGCTGCAGCTGGTTTCCCGTCGTGGATGGCTTTGAGTGTGTTCTCGCGGTCCGGATAGGAGAGGTCCAAGAACGCGCGCCCGAAACGTGCCACTGCCTCCTCATCGATCGCCTGCTGACCCAGGCGATATGCTTCACGATTCGGCGGCATGTTCGCGTAGCGATAGCCGACGCCGCGGTTCTCATACAGGTGCGCATCGACTGTCTCGAGCACAGGTATGCGGCGTTCCCGGGTGCGATCGTCCTGCGGCAGCAGGTGGTCGAAGACGCAGCGCCAGAAGGCAGTCTGCTGCGCATCGAAGTAGCGGATCGGCGGCGGCTCGTCAACACGCTTCAACACTAGTCTTCGGGTCGCTTCGTCCCAGTAGGCCTGCTGCGAGAGGATATCGTAACCCTGGTAATAGCCTGGCTGATCGCTGGCAGCGAGCGGACGCCCGGTCGCCGGGTCTGTGGGAAGGTGCAGGTCTGTCTCCGTCTTCATGGGCGCCTCCTGCGGAGAAGGCTGGCCAGCAGGCCCAGCGTTCCCGCCGCCCCAAACAGGAGTGGGGCGAAGATGGGCGGTCCGTACATAACGTTGTAGAGCAGGTGACGGCGTCCGCCCGGACGCCGCAACACCCCGCGTGCGTGATAGAAGAAGCCCACCGCGGCATCAGCACAGGCCAGCAGAGCAACCGCGGGCAGCAGCGTGGTCGCGATTCGCCGGCTGCGCATCGACCAGAACGCCGCACCCGCCAGCGCGGGGGCCAGCAGCACGGGGGTCCACTGCGCCGCGTAGCGGAAGTTGTTTTTGTAGTGCGAGTAGTAGGCCTCGAATCCGCTGAGCAGCGCACCGACCCCGGTGACCAGCGCGACTTGGCTCTGAAAGCGTCCTTCGCGCATGTCCTGCGCATACGAGATAAAGTCGCGCGCAGTTCGGCGAGGAAGAAGGCCCATCCACAGGCTTTCGCGGTGACGACGCCGTATCAGGTATGGACGCGGGTGCTCGCGCCGCAAGTACGAGGCGACCAGTCCGAGGTACGCACTCGTGCCGAACAACACCGGCGCGAACACAGGCGGACCCATGATCATGTTCGTCATTGGCAGCCGCCAACCGCCCGGTTTGCGCGCGATGCCGCGGACGTGGAAGTAGAACCCGATTGCGGCATCGGCCAGTGTGATGATCGACGTCCAGCGAAGAAAACCCCGTCCGATGCCGTTGCTGAAGAAGGCCGCCAATCCAGCCGATGTGAGCACGCCGCTTAGAATCACTGGCGTGTACATAATTGGATTGCTGTAGCTGCCCCGGTAATGCTCGTACGCGACTTCGAGCTCGCTGACGGCGCTTGTGCCAGCCGTCACCAGTGCAAGGCTGCGCTGGAATCGCCCCTCACGAATTCGATCATCGACAAGACGTGCACCGCGCAGCGGGTGGAGCAGAAATCCGAGATGTTCAGCGGTGCTAGACAACTTCGCGCACCTCGTCTTCAAGCACGGTTTTGATGATGCGGCCGGCGTCCTTCTCACCGCGCAGCAGGGCCTTCGCGAATTTGTAGGCCTGCTCCGTGGTCACCTTGCCGGGCATTGGTGGCTCGTTCGGATCGACCACGGCCTGCACGATGGACGGCCCGTGGTGCGCCAGCGCTTCGCGCAGAACAGACTCGGCTTCTTCCGGCCGCTCGATCGTAAATCCACGAGCGCCGCACGCCTCGGGCACCTTGGCAAAGTCGATGGGCTCGAGCTCCACCCCGAACTGGGGGTTGCCGTCGAGGATCATCTGCTCCCACTTGATCTGTCCGAGCACATTGTTTTTGATCACGACGACGCAGACGCGCAACTGGTACTTCACCAGCGTCGCAATCTCGCCCATCAGCATCGTGAGTCCTCCATCGCCAACAACGCAGACCACTTGGCGGCCGGGATAAGCGACCGCGGCGCCGATGCTATAAGGCAGTCCGTTCGCCATCGTGGCCAGCAGGCCGCTGAGCGAGAACTGCATGCGGCCACGCATCTCGATCTGCCGCGCTGTCCAGGTCGCAATCGTTCCCGAGTCCGACGACACGATCGCATCATCATCCAGCAGCTTGTTCAGGTTGTAGGTGACGACCTGCGGCTTCATCGGCATGTCCTTGCGCGTGCCCCGCTCTTCCATCAACTCGTTCCAGGTGCGCATGTGGCCCTGAGCCTTCTGCAGGAAGTCATCCTTCTTACGTGTCAGCAAGGGGAGCAGCGCCTGAAGTGTCGTGCGGCTGTCTCCGACGAGTCCGACTTCCACCTGATGCCGAAGGCTGATGCGTGTCGGATCGAGGTCGATCTGCACAGACTTCGCCTGCCCTGGCTTAGGCAGAAACTCCATGTAGGGGTAGCTGGTCCCGATCATGATCAACGTGTCGCACTGCTCCATCACATCGACAGAAGGTGCGGTGCCGAGCAGGCCAAGGCCACCCGTCGTGTAAGGACTGCGATCTGGCAGCACTGCCTTGCCGAGCAGCGCCTTCACCACCGGGCCACCCACTGTCTGCGCCAGTTGCTCAACCTCCGCACTGGCGTGCAGCGCGCCACGGCCCACCATGATCGCCACACGCGATCCGTTGTTGATCAGTTCGGCCGCACGGCGCAGCAGCGGTTCTGCCGGCTTGATCTCGAGTGGTGTCGCCAGGTCCGCGCTATGTTGCTTGATATTCGCGGAGCTCCTGTGTGCGTGGCTGATCGGCCATTCCTGCATGTCCTTCGGGATACAGATATGCGACACACCACGCTTGCCATACGCTGAGCGAATCGCCATATCAACAACGTTGTCGACGTGCGCTGGGCCCATGATCCGCTCGTTGTAGACCGATACATCCATGAATAGCTTGTCGAGATCGACATCCTGCTGATAGTCCGTGCCGATCAGATCGTGGAAGGTGTGGCCAGTGATGGCGAGTACGGGCTGCTGGTCGCACTTCGCGTCATACAGTCCATTCAGCAGATGAATGCCGCCGGGGCCGGACGTCGCACAGCACACACCGATTCGCCCGGTGTACTTCGCGTACGCGCATGCGGCGAATGCGGCCGCCTCCTCATGTCGTACCTGGATGAAGCGCAGCGTATCGCGATGGGTACGCAGGGACTCGAAGAATCCGTCCACGCCATCCCCGGGAAAGCCAAAGATCGTATCGACTCCCCACTCCACAAGACGTTCGACGATCAAGTCTGCTATCTACTTCGCCATTGCTCTTCCCTTCCGAGCGCTCAGCGCTCCTAAAACAAGTCGGTTGCATCACGCACGAAAGCGCACCACAACCTGCTCCTTGAGCGTCAGGCCGTTGCCTGGTGCGCTCAGGTCCGGATACATGCACCCGTCCCTGGGCTCGCAAAAGCCGTCGAAGAACATGCGCTCGATACGTGCGTGATCGTGAAAGAACTCCATGTGCACAAGCCGCGGCACGGCGCAGCAGACGTGCAGATGCATGCTGGGTCCGCAGTGGGCGGAGAGCGGCAGGTTGTGTGCCCAGCAGAGCGCCGCCGCCTGCGCGAAGCCGGTGATACCACCGCAGCGCGTGCAGTCTGCCTGCAACGTTGTGACCGACTGCGCCTTGATCATGCGTGCGAAATACCACGCGGCATAGCCGTACTCACCGGCGGCAATGTCCATGCCAGCCGGTGCGTGCTGGCGGACCTGATTGAGTCCGACAAGATCGTCGGCGCTCACCGGCTCCTCGAACCAGACCACACCCTGCTCGGCGAACCGATCGGCCAGCGCCAGCGACTGCGCGACGGTGTAGGCACACCATTCGCGTCCACAAATAACTCGCAGTCCGGCCCGATCGCCTCTCGCGCCACGCGCACGCGCTCCGGATCCTGTTGCGGGTGCGTGCCGATCTTCATCTTGACGCGATCGAAGCCCTGCTCGGCCCACCCGCCCAGCTGCGCTCGCAACTGCTCATCGGAGTAGGTCGTAAAGCCGCCACTGCCGTAGACGGGCGCACAGCTTCGCATCTGCCCTAGCATTTGAACCAGCGGTATGTCGAGCAGGCGCGCAGCAAGATCCCAGAGTGCGCAATCGATCGCGGAGACGGCCATCGTCGCGGCTCCGGTCTCGCCGGAGTTGCGAATCTGCCGCAGCATCTTCTCCCACGTGGCTGCGTGATCGAAGACGTCTGACTGGAGAACGATTCGCTCGAGAAGCTCGCTAGCGAGCGCATGCGCGCCACGGTCAGCATATGTGTAGCCGATGCCGCGGTGTCCGCCACATTGCAGTTGGATCAGAACCATCGAGGTGCTCGTCCACTCGAACGTGCCATCCGCCTCAGGGAAATCGGTCGGCACCGCGTAGAACTCAGCTGAAGCGCGTGCGATGGACCGATCCTGGTTCATGACCCTCACTACCTGCTCGGCTCAGAAGTCGGTCAGGACCTCTGCGCCATCGTTGCGGCAAGCGACGACGTCGCAATGCCTGAGTCCGCCGACACCCTCGACATAAAGCGCCGGCTCGATGTTGAACGTCATGCCCGGGACAAGCGTGTCCGGCGAATCCGGGTGGAGACGCGGCAGAGCCCGTGCATTCGCCGCGGCGAAGCCCACACCATGCCCCGTCGAGTGCTTAAAGGCGTTGCGAAAGCCGTGCCGCTCCAGCACCTCGCGCGCCGCAGCATCGACTGCGCGTGCCGACTGGCCTGGCCACACGGCCCGCAGCGCCGCCTCTCGTGCCTCGCGCACTGCCTTGCACATCCGGTCTACAGGCTCGGTCGCCGAGCCGGCAACCCAGGTGCGCGTGATGTCCGTCCAGTAGCCATCGCCGACGGTATTCGCGTGGATCAGCACCAGGTCGCCATCCTCAAGACGACGACGGCGCGTGCGCGCATAGGCTCCATAGGCCACGTAGGAGTTCGGCCCTGACATGCAGAAGAAGTTGCCCTCGCTACGTTCGAAGCCGAATGACTCGCTGGTTGCGAATGCATACGCCACATCGGCAGCCACTTCGTTCTCGTGGCGGCCGGGCTGGATCGCCTCGCGTGCGACTGCAAAGGCGATCGCGGCTTTGCTGCAAGCCCGTCGCATGGCATCGATCTCCGGCTGGGTCTTTACGGACATCATCTGCACGAGGAGGCGGCCCGCATCCTGCACGGCGCGTGCAGGGCGGAGGGCCGCGATGAGAGCTCGGACAGTGATGCGCAACTGGTGAGTCGCGAGGTAGGGGTTCGGCTCCATCGCCGAGCTAAGTCGGAGGCCGACGGGGCCGTCCGGCACTCCCTTGAGTGCTTGTTCGAAGGGGTCGCGCAGCGCGTCGGAAAGGGAGACTATGCGCTTTAGCTCTGCGGGGTGATACGCGATGAGTTCTGCAGATGATGTGGCTCGGGCAAGCTCGACCTCATCTTCCGGAACAATACAGATGAGCCGATCGTCACTGGTGGCGATTGCGAGGCTTGCTGCCATCACCGGCCAGTATCCCGTCAGGAGCAGCACCTCCTGCGGGGACACCGCGACAAGGGCTGCCAGACCGCTCCGCTCGAGAGCGTCCTGCGTGCGCGCGCGCCTTTCCGGATCAGCTCCCATGCGCTTCGCTCACCACCACCGTCGTGCGATCGTGGAGGTTGTCGCGGTCAACAGCAAAGCGGCTCCGACAAAGAACCATTGCCGGTGCAGCGATACGAACACCTCTGCGCTGGACCGCTTGGAACGATCGTCAAAAGCGCCGCGAGCACTGTGCGTACCGGGCACGTATTCATAGAGATTGTTGGGAGCTTTCGGATCCTGTAATTGGTCGAGTCGCTGTTGCGATTTGTACCCGGTGTTGCCGAGATATCGATCGAGCAGACCTGGGATGAACTTCTGCCCCAGGATTGCAGCAACGGTGGACGAGCCTACCCAATACTCGCGACGGGGTTCTGCCGCGGTAGCGGCGACAGCAACGACCTCCGCGCAGACCTCAGGCTCGAAAATGGGCGGTACGGGCTGCGTTCTGTGCGGTAGCCGGTTCTTCACCCAGTCGAATTGTGTCGTGTTCATGGCCGGCATCTGCACGGCTGTAATCTTTACGTTGCTATGGTCGTGGATCAATTCGCAGCGCAGCGAATCGGTAAATCCGTTGATGGCGTGCTTGCACGCACAGTAAGCAGACTGCAATGGAATCGAACGGTAGGCGAGCGCAGATCCAATTTGCACAATCGTGCCCTGATCGCGTGACTTCATCCGGCGGAGCGCCGCCATTGTTCCATGCACGAAGCCGAGATAAAGCACCTCAGTGACTCGCTTGTAGTCGGACGCTTCCATCTCGCTGACGGGAGAGAACACGCTCACCATCGCGTTGTTCACCCATATATCAATGGGGCCGAGTTCCTGTTCGACACGGCTGGCGGCCTGCTCGACTGCATCTGCGTCGCTTACATCGGCGGTAAGACAGATGGCGTGTCCTCCCATCTGCTCACATTCGAGCCTGGCGGCTTCAAGCGCCTCCGGGTTGCGCGCGATCAGCCCGAGTTGAAATCCGCGCCGTGCAAAGTTGTGAGCGATGGCGCGTCCCAGTCCAGCAGAAGCACCGGTAATCACCGCAATTCGGCGCTGCACGTCAGCCCACCTCGCGTAAAAGATTCACTAGCAGTCCTACCAGGTAGGAGGTACGAATTGTGTTTGTGGATGCCAACAACACGAAAGCAAACCAGAGCAGAAGAACGCTCGTTCTGCTCACTGCGTGATTACGATGACTTGCGTTGAGTCAGATCTTCGAGCGTTCGCGACTGTGAGTCAGACGCCATCCCGATCGCACCAGCCACGCAGTGCAGCCGGCCGTGATCATGCACCACGAGCAGACGCGGCCATACACGAGCACCTGTCGAATTACATTCCCACCGGCCACGCCCGCATCCACCAT
>NZ_JBMGJV010000060.1:0-17193 GCF_051025295.1 Candidatus Dedyshia acidiphila
GAGACCGAGAAGGGGACGCGAGAAGTGTCACGTCCGAAACACGAAGTCGATAAAGATGTGCTGACGATCGTGCGGGATCACATCAGGGCGAAGGGTCCGACCTTTCGCTGCGGCACGCCATACTTTGCCGACTACGAGAAGGGCGAGTTGATTCCGATGGTGCGCCAATCTCCCGAGCTGCGGAGGCTCCTCCGAACCCTAGACCTGTTGCCGCGCCAGCAGCACGCACAAATGGTCGAAGACGCGTTATGCGACATGGCAGCGATCGCGCCCGAACGCCCGCTGCATCGGGTGTCGTACATGTCCGACTCAGCGATCTATATCAACATTGGCCGGAACCGCATGATCAAGATCACATCCGACACGATCAAGCAGGTCCGCCTGGGTACGGATGACGTTGTTCTCATCGACGAGACCGTCGCCATCCCGGACCTGTCCGAGTTGCAGCCGCACATTGATCGCCTGCGCCCGCTGGTTGGAGACACGACATTGTCAGTGCGTCCTGAGCTGCCATTGTCGAAACACATCACCACTCGATGGGCGGAGGACGGCAAGCTCACTCCGGAGCAGGCGCACTACGCGCTCGTCAGCCGTAACGTGTTCGTCTTCACTGCCGCGTCGCGCACGACCCTGTGGCCCATCCTCATCTTGACCGGTGACCAGAACTCCGGAAAATCCACTCCTTCCGAAGTCCTCGGAAGTGTGCTCAGCGGTCAGGTCACCCTGATCACGAAGGCACCTAGGCCGGACGACATGGATACGCTCGCGTCGAACACCTCGCTAGTCACGCTCGACAACATCGACGGTTGGGACCTTAACAATCCGAGACACTCGACCGTGGCGGACACCTTGTGTCATATGGCGACCGGTGCGATCGATGTGCGAAGAACGCTGTACTCAACGAACTCGGTCACCAGGTCAGCTATCCATTGCCACCTCACGACCACCAGCCGCACGTTGCCGGTCGAGCGCCCCGATGTGCTCCGCCGCTCAATCCATCTAGAGACGGCCCCGCCGGTGCGGTCAACGACCAAGCGGAAGGATAAGTTTCTGGATGAGGCGATCGCACAACGGCACGCGATCATCGCGGAGATCATCCTCCGTGCACAGAACGTGCTCCGTGCCTACTCCCTTCCTGATCGCGACCACGAATACCAGAGCGAGATGGCCGAATATGAGCACTTCACGCTGCGCTGCGCAGACTACGAGGGTACGACCGAGCAGGTTGAAGCCTTTTGGTCAGCGATGCGGGCTCAGTATCAACAGTCGGTCAGCGAACATTCACCAATCGTTCAAGCGTTCAAGCTTGTGATCGGAAAGCTTGCGCAGAAGATCGAACGCATCGGCATCACGGAGCTTTTCGGAGAGATGCAAACCGCGTTCCACGTCGCGGGGCAGCGCATGCCTTACAGCGCAGCCAACAAGCTGGGCAAGCACATTCGCGAGTCGCGACCTCAGCTCGATCCGATGGGGGTCAGGGTGTTCCGCGATGCGCGGGGTTCCTGCCTTGCGATCAAGCCGAGCGACGCTCTCATCGCCGAGTGCGTTGACCTGTTCGGGTCGATGCGCCGCTGCGCAGAGGAGCGCGATCTTCCACCTTATCTGCGAACGGACACCAAACCGCACTATGACGAGCGGCTTGCACACGAAGACTTAAGCGACATGGATTAAAGGGGGCAACAATGGAGAAGCAGGCAAGGCATCTGGCAAACTACTTTCACTCGATTTTCCACCCGGGCGATCTGATCGAGATTCGCGCACTCGGCGGGGAATCCATCAGCGCACTCTTCACCGACTTCGACAAAGCCGCAAGGTACGCGGTGTGGCTGTCAGATCATGGCCGGGACGTGTTTTACACGTTGAACCCCATCACCAAGTCGTGCGAAACCGCGACGAGTCACCACCCGTGGGATCATCCACGGCTTCGCAGCAAGCGGTCCGCTCGCGACCTCGACATCGCGTGTCGCAACCTCTACGCGATTGACCTCGACGCGGTTCGGCCTTCGGGGCAGCCCAGCACGTTGGAGCAGTTGCAGGCGACTCGCACCGTGGCAAACACAGTGGCCAAGTACACCACGCTGCTCGGCTGGAGCGAACCGATCGTCGTCAGCTCGGGCAACGGCACTCACCTCCTTTACGCGGCAGAGCGCACCGTCGCCGATCCCTGCTGGTGGCGTTGCAGTCTGCGTGTGCTCGCGGGAATGTTCGATACAGAGGCCGTAAAGATCGATCAATCGGTCTGGAATATGTCTCGCATCCTGCGAGCACCGGGGACCCGGAACCTCAAAGGTCAGCAAACTGCTGAGCAGCCGCACCGCATCGCCCGCGTGCTCTCTTACGCTGAGGTTTTCCGCCCTGTGTCTGACAAGCAGGTGCAGGAGCTGGCACTGAGGTTCTATGAGGAGCCGCGACGTGACCGCGCATCGAGCGAACTGGTGATCGACGCTGATGGAGTCGAGGAGCTTATCGAGGAGTTCTCAGACGTGCTCACTCTCCACAAGACGACGCAGCGCGGAGACGCGATTCACTTCGGGTTGGCTGAGTGTCCGTTCGTCGAGCGAGCGCATCGTGGACAACATGTAGGCACCGGCAAGACGGTGCTCATTTTGAACGAGGCGGAAGGGTATCTCGGCTTCAAGTGTTTCTCGGACGAATGCTCGCGGCACACCATCGGTGACTTTCTCCGCCTTCTGCACAAGCGCACCGGTCGTCGCCCGTCGATGGATATCTGGCTCACAGACGACACGTGGATGGATGAAGCTGATCGTCGGCTGGGGACTGTCATCACGTGGGAACTGCCGTCGCCACGATGCGAGCGCTCGTGGGTAGACACGTACGACCTCACCTTCGAGGAGATCGCGCCGATGTTCCGCGAGATCGCCCGGGCAGAAATCCGCTATACCCAGGACCGCGACCTCACCGCGTGGTTGCAGCGCATCAACGACGAAGAGGACATCCAGGAGATGGCTTGCTTCATCGGTCGAGAGCAGATCGCCGATCTGCACCGGCATCTGCGTGAGGTGGCGGCATGACCGAGTTGAAACTTCCACGACGACAGCCCGGAGCGAAGACCTGGGTCGCAGAGATCATAGGCCCCCACCCACAGTACGGGTTTGAAAGGAGGTTTCTGCGCGGCTTCCTCAGCAAGAAGGAGACAATCTTCCTCCTGCCCCCGGGAGTCTACGACGTGTGCGCTCGCGGAGAGAGGAACTACTTGCTTGTGAAGAATGGCGTACAGGCGATCCTGTCTCCCGAGATGGTCAGAGACATGGTCTGCGGCTGAGAGATAGATGAGGAGTAGTCGCACCCACTAAGAGACTTCCCCTCGAAACGATCTTAAGTTCGACCTGTCGTACAGCGCCAACAGCCTCTCAGCTTCGGCCCCTTCGATCTCCTGGAGCACCTGCCTGCCAACCACATTGGCGATGTATCGTTCCGGGACGTGCGTGACTTCCGAGATTACAAGTTGGCCGACTCTGCGTCTGGCGTCGGCCATCCACACCATCACCTCTTCAGCGCGTCCGTCGGGGTACGCAACGGTCAGATAATCTCCGGTTTGGCCCTCTGGCAGGTCTCGCCCTCTGAACAGGCGAATCGTCGTATTGTCCTGGTGAAGCACGACATCATCGGGCTTCACGCTTCACCTCGATGATGGAGTACTGCGGAGCCTCGAAGGGACTGTTGCGTGATAGGACATGCATGAACCCTTCTCTCGCTCGATGCGTGATCTGGTACTCGAACGCCAGCCTCGCGTCCGCGAGAGAAAGGCTCTCGTCAGGGAAGATCGTGGTCGTCACGTTGACCGCCTTCTTCTGGTCGTCCCACCACCCATGACGTTCGACGAGCTTAAGAGGCTGAGTCTGAAAGGGCTTCTCTGTCGTCAGACTGACCTGATAAAACTCTGAGAACTCGCCAGGATTCGGATCGCGATACAGCGTGTAGGTGTAGATCATCCTGAGAGTGTAACCGTCGAAGGAGGCTCGGTTCACAGGATCAGTGGTCCGCCGCAAGCCTTGTTGAGGGCTGTAGCGACGGGTCAAACCCAGCATAGAGCCTCTTACACCCCCGAGCAGAAGGTAAGCCCTTTGCTCACTTACTCTTTCTTCGGGGGTCTTGCTCAGTTCGCGCATCACGAGCCAAGCTGCTCAGAGGCTGATAGCGGACGGTCCTTTGTCATCAGGCATGTCCGCAATCATAACGTGTCAGAAAAGCTGGAAGTCATCGGGCACCTCGATCCCCAACGGCTTGTACGCGAGAAGCGCAGCCACGATCGCCGCCTGCCGGGACATCTTGTGGTTCCGCTTTTTGATCTCCGCGACCTTGCGATCAAGTTGATCAGCAACGAAGTCTGGCAAGCGAACCTGCACGAACACACTCGCCATACGGCGATTCGGACGGTCGAGTTCGTCAGGAGGCAGCAAGTCGATTCGGGGTGGTTTGGGTCTGTCCATCCACAAAATTGTGGCACAAAAATCCGTAATCCCGAAGCACGTTGCAAGGCTACGTAACTCCTACGGAGACATGTACGTAGAGCACAGGTCTCTTCGAAGTTTATGGCTCTGCGAGTAGCATCTCAGTCGTGGCTGATCTCTGGACTAACAAATCGAGCGCTGCCCGCTGCGGGGACAAACGAGCCTATACATCGATGGACGACGCTACCATCGCAGCCGATCGCGCCTCGACTCGCATTGGCGAATTGATAATCGCTTACGTCTGCGTGGACTGCGGGTGCCCGCACATCGGGCACGCTGACAGATCACAGATGATTGCGCGGGGTGACCGGGTCGTGCCGCTATGCGTTGAGTGCGGGGGCGAGATTTCGGCAGATCGCCGAAGGCAGGCGAACGGGACCGATCCGGAGTACTGTAGCGAGCCGTGCAGGCGGAGAGGGCGGAAGAGGCGCAAAGCGGAGGAGCAGCGGGTCTTCGGCGAGATTTTCCCGGACTGATATTTCGGGTCGCGGCATGCGCATAGGTATTCGCCTCCATGCCTTCCGCGCTACTGGTCCAGCAGCTCCGCAACCGCAAGACAGCACTCCGACCGAAGGAGTTCGCGATCATGCTCGCGATCAGCGAGCGGCAGGTCACGACGCTGATCAAGGCAGGCCGCATGCCCGGGTTCAAGATCGGCGGCAGCGTCCGTATCGACCCAGGGCATGCCGCCGACTGGCTAGAAAAGCGGCTGATCTAGCTCCACTTGATGCTGCTGACCTTCACCTGACTCTCCTGGGTACCGGCGGGAGCCAGGTATCGGAGGACAGTCTCCAGGTCTTCATGACCCGTGAACGCCATAACGGTTCGAGGGTCGATGCCGCTCCTGAGCAGCCGAGTCGTATACGTGGCACGAAACTTGTGGAGGTAGAAGCGACTGCACTCCTTGCCCTCACTGGTTTCGCAGCTCTGACAGGCTCCGCAGTTGAGCCCCGCAGCCTTCGCCGTGCGCTTGAGAGTCTGGAGCCACTTCCGATTTGGTGTGTCCCGCTCCGTGCCGACGACGAGCTTAGCCTTAGGACGGACCTTGCGCCAAGATTTGAGGAGTGAGGCGAGTTCGTCGGTGAGCGGCACAGATCGCTCTGCCCGGTCCTTGACCTTCTTCCCCTTCTTTCGATCCTCGCGGACACGGATCACCATGGCGGGGAAGTCCACATCGTGCCACCCGAGATGCATCGCCTCCTGCATTCTCATTCCAGTTTGCAGCAGCAGTTTGAAGACGACCTTCGCGTAGGACGACGAAGAGCTGAACAATGCACGAAGCTCCTCGACGCTGTAGATCTCGACCTCGCGCTGCGTGTAGGACGGGTTCTCAGGGATGATGGCATCGACGTCCAGCTTCATGTACCGGAACCAACCACCCAGGCTGGTGGCTTTGTTGTAGATGGTCCGGTCCGCGTTGCCGCGTTCTCGCAAGGCTGCGTACAGCGTGATCATCGAGTCCGCTGTGATCTGTGCTGGATACTTATGCCCGGTCGCAACAATGAAGTCGTCGATCGCGATCGTCATGGTCTCGATCGCTCTCATCTTGCCTCTGGCTTGGAGGTTTTTGAGCCAGCGCCTCTTCCACGTCTCCAGCGTCTGATCCTCAGGTTCTGGATCGACCACCGTGACACCCACGGTATTGGCGAGCGTCTTCACCTCACGGACGCCTTGCCGACGCTGAAGCTCGTTCATCGCGTCGGTGGCTGTCCCCCTGAGTCGAGTCCAGACGGTCCGCGATCCCTCAAAGTGGCGGAGCGTGTAGTAGCTGTCCGGAAAGTGCACCGGCTCGCTGCCGATCAGCGCGTAGTGCGGCCTGATCTTGCCGTTTCGTCCGATCGCCACAGGCAGCCGCCGCCAGCCCTTCTCGGTCTTTGCCATCAAGAGAAGACTGACCGCCTTGTTCGCCATTTTTCCCATTCTCCTATACCTAAATCGTACAATGATCGTACAATCGCGTCCATGAGAGACAAAAGCCTCAGTTTTCATGCGGGTATCAGAAGAGAAGTATCGGCAGTCCCTCTCTGCCCACCATCACTTCATATTTCAAGATGCGGGCCGCCGGCCAGAACGCATCGGGTACGCGGCCGTGCCTTCGATGCGGGACGGTTGACTTGACCGTCCGTGACGACTTGGCCTTCTATCGCAGAGCAGAATGCGATACAGGAAGCTCCAGTGCGAGTGCCGTATTGCTGGCCTGTTGTCTGGCTAGTTGCCAGGACAATGTTGTGTACGCGAGCGCTAGAAGCGTGACCGCGAGGACCTGCTGGCGGGCGAAGATGATTTGCAATGCTATGTGTTGTGTCATCAACTCACGCACATGGGGACCCGATGAGCTGCACCGTGATCCTTGACGTAGACGTGAGCAGAAAAAAGGTGACCGTCAACAGTGCTGCACCCCAACGCAGGCTGCGCTCTGCGACTAAGACGAGTGCTGGGACAGTGAGCAGCACAAGCCGCATGTCATACAGCCGATGGTACAGAAACGTAAGTGACAACATAGCAAGTGCAGCTATGGCGAGACAGTCGCGATCATAGCCATCCTTGATCTTGAGAAGGCTCGCGAGCAACCACAGGCCTACCGCCGCCGCCACCATATATGCGGTCACGTTCACCACAGAATGGTTGCGAGAAAACAAACTCGTCAGCACCTGCAGGTTCAGCATCTGATTCGGTTCCGCTGGATCACTCGCGGCGGAGTTTAGCGAACCACCCTGGCCCTGGGCGGCCGGCAGCGAGGTTCATCAGGAAGAGTGCTGCCAGTGCGGCAACGGCCCATCGACGTGTCTTTCTCTTGATCAGAAAGTAGGCGAGCAGGAGCCCGCCGAGCTGCGGCTTCAAAGCTACGGCCAATGTCATCACCAAGAAGCCTGGTTTTGGCCTGTTACGTAGGATAAGTGCGCACGCTAAACCCAACAGGCCGACGACCAGCAGCGTTAGTTGTCCCATGGCCAGCAGCATGCTGCTGGTAGCCGCAATGCCGGTGACGATGACCGCCGCCAGCCACCGCATCTTCGGTGGCGACGCTTGGATAATGGCAGCGAGCCCAGCGCTGAATGCCGCGAAATTGAGTGCGGACCACACCAGATTGGCGTGTTGCCATCGGAGCAGCGCAATCCCGCTCAAAAGCAGGTATGTCAGCGGCGGATAGACGATAGAAAAGGCCCGCCAGAAATCGGCGAGAGCCCACGGCCCTCCAGCCTGCACGATCTGGCTTTGCTGATCGGCGGAGCTGTAGGGATCACAGCCGTGGAGGACACACCTGGCTCCACCATAGAGAGGAATGAAGTCCTGCTTGACGCCTGCGGCAGGCGACCGCGCTAGCAGGAGGCATGCCAAACCGAGCAGTAGCAGGCCTGCACAGAAATAGCTTTGTAGTGAACTCTCCCGAGACCCTTTGAGGAGAGAAATCAGGCTTTGCATCCTGGATTTCTCGGACATGTTCGTGAAGGGTAGCTGCTAAGGATCGCCCGGTCAACGCGCCGATGGCACTCGTGCCAGTGCAGGGCTGTGCGTTCTGCCCCGCTTGTGCGATCATCCCGCCACATGCCTGCGCGCTCTTCAGATGTCGCCACGCCCGCGTCACACCGGATGAAACGACAGCTCGGTCTGCGTGATTTGGTGCTGTCGCAGATCCTGTTCGTGGTTGGTTCGGCCACGGTCGGCATCGCGGCGGGACTCGGTCGCGGGATGACGCTGACCTGGGTCGCGGCCATGCTGATCTTCTATCTGCCGATGGCGGCTGTGGTCATTGCGCTGAATCGACTGATGCCGCTGGAGGGCGGCCTTTACGTCTGGGCGCGGCGAGCGTTCGGCAGCTTCGGCGGTTTCCTCACGGCCTGGAATCTCTGGATTTACGGACTGTTGCTGGTGGCGACTGTTCTGTACGCGCTGCCCACCGAACTCTCCTACCTGATTGGCCCGTCGGCTGCATGGCTGCCGGAGAATCGGCCCGTCTCGCTCGGGATCATCGCGCTGACGCTCGGAGCCGGCGTGGTGCTCGCGCTGCGCGGGCTAGACATCGCGAAGTGGATTCACAATGCGGGTGGCATCGCGATGTTGGTGGTTTTCGCGGGCTTGGTCGTCCTTCCACTGTGGGCGAGGGTTCGCCACCAGCCGATTCACTGGCATCCGTTCAGCCTCGAACTGCCGCCGCACGACATGCGCTCGTTCGCCTTGTTCGGCCAGATGGTCTTCGGTGCGCTGTCCGGGCTGGAATACATTGCCATCCTGGCGGGCGAGACCCGCCAGCCGGCACGCAGCATCGGGCAGTCCGTCTGGATTGCGTCTCCTGTCATCTGCTTGATGTTCATCCTGGGGACGGGATCTGTCGCAGCGTGGGTGCCGTATACGCGTATTGATTTCATCGCCCCCATCCCGCAGACACTGCGCTGGGCGCTGGGGCACAGCGGGCTGGGTAACCTGCTGGCCACTGCAGCCATTGCGCTGGTCGAGATGCGTTTGCTTGGGGTGGCCAGCTACGTCTTCAACGGGCTGACGCGGCTGCCGATGGCGACCGGTTGGGATGCGCTGGCGCCGGCCTGGTTCACGCGTCTGCATCCACGCTGGCACACCCCTTCCCATTCGATTCTGTTTGCGGGCGTGCTCATCTTCGCACTCGTCACGATGGGCAGTGCTGGCGTGCATGCGCAGGAGGCCTACCAGGTGCTCACGAATGCCAGCCTGACGCATTACGAGATCGCGTATCTGGCAATGTTTGCGATCCCGCTGGTGGGGTCGGCCGCGCTCCGCAAGGCGCTGCCGCGATGGCTGCGCTGGACCTCTGTCGTTGGCTTCGGGGCAACTCTCTTTAGTCTGCTCATCTCCGCCTATCCATTTGTCACGGTGGTCAATGCGCGTTCCTACGCCGCGAAGATCATCGGTATGACGGTCGTGAGTAACGTGGTTGGGGCGCTCTTATACAAAACGCAGACCTCGCGCCGCACCGAGGCAGACGCGCCCCTCGCCGTCGTGGCCGAAGCTGAGCGATCATGAGAAGCATGAAAGCGCGCGTGGAATATGCCAGCGCCCGGAAGATGCGCACGCGGAACACGGCGCGGTATCGCGCGGCGCACTGGCCCATCTGGATCTTCGTCTTCTTCCTCGCGCCGGGTCCGTTGACGTTCGACCTGTTTGCCGGGCGGGCCAATCGCTGGAACCTGCCGTGGCTGCTGCTGGTGCTCGCCGGCACAGGGATTGCTGCGCTGCGCGGCCGCCTGCCCGGCGCAGAGCCCGCGCCCTACATCCTGCGCTTCACCGAGGACCGGCCAAACCCTTTTTATCGGCGTGTCTGCTACACCTTCGGCTGGAATGCCGCGTTGAACTTCGCGCTCATGAATCTGCTTGGACTGGTCATCGCCGTCACGACTGGCCGCTGGAGAATGCAGCAGATCTACGCGCACGCGTACGACGTTGTGCTGCTCATCATCGTGCTGCTTGGCCTGGCCGGCGTGCTGCCGCGGGTCCAGCGGTCGACCAAGGGAGAGGGCTGGGAACGTCGCTACTTCTACGGCGCAGTCTGGTCCGCAACCGCGGCGCAGACCATCCTGCTGGTGCTATGGAAGACGCTGCCGCGATCGCATTCGGCGGATGTGATTGAGCTGGTTGTCTACGTATCGGTGCTGGTGCTATGTGGTAGCGCTGCCCTCGCAGGACTGCTGCCACGGACGCGCCCGATCCTGCCGGGAGAACTGATCGTCGCCGATTAGCCTCGGGCTGCCGCTTCGGATATTCAGACGCATCCAATTGAGTGGCCCGCCAGGCAGTACAGCCGTGGCTGCGGAGAAGGCAGCTGACCTGCTCCGCGACATCACACACACCACGGCAAGACCAGCCGAAAGAGAGGAGTCGACGGATGAAGACCACCTGGAAGCCGCACACCGAGCACGGCAAGCTCAACACAGAGGACAGGAAAGAACTGCCGGACTCCGTCTATGCGTTTCCCAAACAGCGCAAGGAGCCGATCACGGATGCGGCACACGTACGGGCCGCGTTGGCGCGCTTCGACCAGGTAAAGGACGTCTCGAACGAAGAGAGAGACCTGGCCTTTGCGAACATCCAGGCCGCTGCGAAGCACTACAAGGTGGACATGCCGGAGACGAGCTGGCACGAACTTGGTTCGCGCCCACACACGAAGAATACAGCGCATTCCAGCTAGCGCCGGACCGTGCCCCGCTGCATTTTCACCAGCCGGACGCGGTGGCCGAGGCAGAGCATTGGTGTGTGCGTGAATGCACTCGCGTGCGGTTTCGATCGCTCTCAGGCGTGGAGAGCGCGCAGTATGAGGCCGGCGAGCACCGCACCGATCAGCGGCCCAATGACGGGAATGGGCGCGTAGCTCCAGTCCGAACCGCCTTTGCCTTCGATGGGCAGCACGGCGTGTGCAAGGCGCGGACCGAGGTCGCGCGCGGGATTGATGCCATAGCCGGTCGTGCCCCCAAGGGAGAGGCCGACGCTCCACACGACACAGCCGACCAGATACGGACTCAGCCCGGCGGCGACGCCCGTGCTAAGCACCAGCTTCGACGTGATGCCGCCCACGATGAGAATCAGCACCAGCGTGCCCAGGATCTCGCTGAAAAGGTTCCAGCCGATGTGGCGAATTGCGGGTGCGGTGCAAAATACACCCAGCTTGGCCGCAGGATCCTCTGTGATCGCCCAGTGTGGCTTGAAGTGCAGCCACACGAGCGTGGCGCCAACAAATGCGCCGGCAAGCTGAGCCGCAGCGTAGGGCAGGAACTTGGCGAGGTCGGCGCGGCCCCCCTTAATGCCGAAGGCGAGCGTGAATGCGGGACTGAGGTGCGCATCCGGGCTGCCGAACAAATTTGCAATGAAGATGCCGCACATGACAGCGAAGCACCAGCCCACTGTGATCACCAGCCAGCCGGAGCCCTCGGCCTTCGAGCGCTTCAGCAGCACGCCCGCAACGACGCCATCACCCAGCAGGATCAGGATGAGAGTGCCCAGAAATTCGCCCAGCAGAGGGGTGCGCAGCATGCCTCGTCTCCAGACTCGTCTTTGATTGCTTCAGTGCTACTGTGCCGGGACTTTGTAGCGGGCGACAAGTGCCGAGGTGGTCTCCACCTCTCGCTGTACCCAGGCGTCATCTCGCCCCAGCTCATGTGCGAGCAGCCGCGCGACGGGCACGATCATGCGCTCCGCTGCGTTCGCATTGAGAAACAGCGCGCGTGTGCGTCGCGAGAGAACATCATCGACCGTGCGCGCCATCTCCTCGCGCGCAGCCCAAACCACTTCGGCAGCGATGTAGGGGAGCGCAGCATCCAGCGGCGCGGCCAGCGCGGGATCGCTTGCGGCGAGTGCCTGGATCTTCGATGCGTCGCTACCGTACACGCCGAGTGCACCGAGGTCGTCGATCTCTTCGCGATAGCCGTGGATGTGCAGCTCGCGCGTGACGCACGGCCGCTCCTCCAGCCGACCCAGAGTGATCGCGTGATCCACGCAGTCCTCCGCCATGTGGCGGTACGTAGTCCACTTGCCGCCCGCGATGGTAAGCAGGCCGGAGTTATCGACGTGAATGGTGTGATCGCGGGACAGCGCTGAGGTCTTGCCCACGTCTGCGCCCGCAGCCTTCACCAGCGGCCGAATGCCCACGTAGATGCTGAGGATGTCCTCACGCCGCGGCGGACGGCTGAGGTAGCGATTGGCGGTCTCGAGAATGAAGTCGATCTCCTCCTCCATCGGAAGAGGATCGTAGGAGGCGCGTTCGATCGGCGTGTCGGTGGTGCCGACCACGGTGTGTCCATGCCAGGGAATAGCGAAGAGCACGCGGCCGTCGCTGGTGTGCGGCACCATGATTGCGGTATCGCCCTGCAGGAACGAACGCTCGAAGACGAGGTGGATGCCCTGGCTGGGCTCGATCATGGCGGCAGCCTTCGGGTCCGAGAGCCGGCGCACCTCGTCCGTGAAGACGCCTGTCGCGTTGATCACCACGGGTGCGCGCGCTTCGATGCGACGGCCGCTCTCGGCGTCAAGCGCGACTATGCCGTTGATAAAGCCGTCCTCGTCCTTCGTAATCTCGACCACGCCGCAGTAGTTCAGCAGTGTCGCGCCATGCTCGGCAGCGGTCTCGGCCAGGTGAATGAGCAATCTTGTGTCGTCGAACTGACCGTCGTAGTAAACGACGCCATGCTTCAGTCCTTCGGTCTGGATATTGGGCAGCCGCTGGAGCGTCTCCTCGCGCGACAGCACGCGAGAGCGGCCGAAGTTGTACTTGCCGGCGAGCAGGTCATAGACCTTCAGCCCGATGCCGTAGAACGGCGCCTCCCACCATGAGTAGCTGGGCACGATGAAGGCGAGATCGTGCACGAGGTGCGGAGCATTGCGGCGCATCAGGCCACGCTCTTTGAGCGCCTCCATCACGAGCGAGACGTTGCCCTGTTCGAGATAGCGCACACCACCGTGCACGAGCTTGGTCGAGCGGCTCGACGTGGCCTTGCCGAAGTCTTCGCGCTCGAACAGCAGCACGTCATAGCCGCGGCTCGCCGCATCGACCGCGATGCCGATACCAGTCGCGCCGCCGCCGATGATGATCATGTCCCATGGGGTGGTGCGGGCGTTGGCCCGGGCCAGCATTTCGTCACGCTTCATGTTGCTCTTTCTCGGACACAGGTGGTTCGTTCCAATGTCGTGCACGGTGAACCGCATCGCGCCAACGTGCGCGGGTCTGCTCCGCTGTCTTCCGGTCTGCGCTCGGTTCGAAGCGGCGGCCATCTCCACGCAGCGACTGAATCGACTGCGGGCTCGGCCAGACACTGGCCGCGAGCCCCGCAAGGTAGGCTGCGCCGAGCGCAGTCGTCTCCACCTGTTCGGGCCGTAGCACCGGGATGCCGAGAAGGTCCGCCTGGCATTGCATCAGCAAATCATTCGCGGCGGCCCCCCCATCGACACGCAGCTCGCGGAAGCGGCTCTCCGTCTCCTTGTCCATCGCCTCGATCACGTCGGCCACCTGGAGCGCAATGCTCTGAAGCGCAGCCCGCGCGATATGGCCTGGCCTGGTGCCGCGCTCAAGACCGATCAGCAGGCCGCGCGCGTACGAGTCCCAGTACGGTGCGCCCAGGCCAACGAACGCGGGCACAAAGACGACGCCGCCAGTGTCGGGAACGGTGCCTGCCAGCGCCTCCACGTCGGACGAGTGGCGGATGAGCCCGAGGTTGTCGCGCAGCCACTGGACCACGGCGCCACCGATGAAGATCGAACCCTCGAGCGCGTACTCGAGCTTGCGATCGAGGCTGCAGGCGAGCGTCGTGATGAGCCGGTTCTGTGAGAGCACGAAGCGCTCACCGATGTGCTGCAGCAGAAAGCAGCCCGTACCGTAGGTGTTCTTCGCGTCGCCGGGCGAGACACAGAGTTGGCCGAAGAGCGCGGCCTGCTGATCTCCCGCGATGCCGGCAATTGCGATCGAACCGAGGCCCAGCGTCGTCGTGACCTCGCCGATGCGCTCGCTGGAGAAGACGACCCGCGGCATCAGGCTCTCGGGGATGCGGAGCAGGCGCAGCAGGTCGGCGTCCCACTCACCTTTACGGATGTTGTAGAGCAGTGTGCGCGACGCATTCGTCTGATCGGTGACATGCGATTTGCCACTGGTCAGGTTCCAGATGAGCCAGCTATCGACGGTACCGAAGGCGAGACGGCCGGCCTCGGCGCGCTCGCGTGCGCCGGGCACATTGTCGAGGATCCACGCGATCTTGGTGCCGGAGAAGTAGGAGTCGAGCAGAAGCCCCGTCTTCTCACGGACCATGTCTTCCACGCCGTCGTCGCGCAATTGGCGGCAGAGCGGCGCGGTGCGACGATCCTGCCAGACGATCGCGTTGTAGACCGGTTTGCCGGTCTCGCGATCCCAGACGATCGCGGTCTCCCGCTGATTTGTGATGCCGAGTGCCGCAACATCGCGCGGCCGGATGCCGGCCCGCGCAAGCACATCCACCGCCACGGATAACTGCGTCGTGAGGATGTCGAACGGATCATGCTCGACCCAGCCCGTCTGCGGGTAGTGCTGGGTGAACTCCTGCTGCGCCTGCGCGACGCTCTGGCCCTGGTCGTCAAACAGGATTGCGCGGGAACTGGTCGTGCCCTGATCGAGAGCGAGAACGTATGCCATAGGCCGCTCATTCTTAGCATGGAAATGCAAGCGCTGTCATCCGGCCAAACTGGGCTGCTGCGTTCGCGCGCGCAGTGCTAATCCCTGCACGACCGAGGTGAAGGCATCGCCGGTGCGCACGCGCTCTGCTCCGAAGCGCTGCTCGAAGATGCGGCGCACGGCAGGCACCAGGGACGTGCCCCCAGTCAGGAAGACGCGATCGACGGCGTCATCGGGCAGCTCGGCAGCGGTCATGACTTGGTTCACGGCGGTTCGGATGGCCTGAAGATCTGGCTCGATCCAGCGCTCGAAGTCCTCACGCGTGACGGATGCGCGAAGTTCGAGCCCCGGCTCGACGAAGTGAAACTCTGCCGATTCGCTGGCGGAGAGCGCCACCTTGGTCCGCTGCACCGCCTGATGCAGTGCGTACCCTAGGTCCGCTTCGATCAGTTCGGTCAAGGCCTCAATCTTTTCCGGCTCGAGCGCGCGCACCCGTGCACCGCGCAGCATCTCCGTGACCGCGCGCGTGCGCAAAAACGAGAGGTGGTGCCAGTGCTCGAGCCTCGTGTAGACCCAGTTCGGCACAGCGACGAGCGTCTTCTCGCCGGAGCGCTCGAGCGAGCCGGCCCCAAGATGCGGCGAGACCAGATGTCGCACGAGCCGTGCGTCGAAGTCATCACCGGCAAGACCGACACCGCTATTAGCCAGCAGCTTGTGCTCCACTCCGCAGGGCTCAAGCCGGAGCAGCGAGAAGTCGCTGGTGCCACCGCCGAAGTCGCCGATCAGGACCAGCTCGGGCTCCGTGAGCGTGGAGGCGTAATGGAGCGCTGCGGCAATGGGCTCGAACTCGAACGCAATCTCGGTGAATCCAGCCTTAGTGAAGGCAAGCCGCAGCCGTTCGAGCGCAAACTCGTTGTCTTCCAATGTTTCAGCGCCGACGAAGTGGACGGGCCGGCCCACGACTACGCTGGTCACGGGGCGATCCCACAGCGTCTCGGCCTGGGTTCGCAGATCGTGCAGGATGCGGGCGATCAGGTCTTCGAGCATCTGCCGCCGCCCGAAGACCTCCGTGCCGGTCAGGGTGCGGCTTGAGAGATACGATTTCAGCGACTGGATCAGCCGGCCCTTGGGCTCTGCCGCCAGATACCGCTCGATGGCTTCGGGGCCGCTCCAGGAGTGCAGATGCGTGCGCGTGCCGCTCTTCGTCTGCTCGAGGTAAAGCAGCGAGCGAAAGGCCGTGGTCGCACCCGCGGCTGCCGGGAAAGATGCCAGATGCACCTGGCCCTGGTCGTCCGCGTAAGCGACGGAGCTGTTCGTCGTCCCAAAATCGATGCCGAGCATAGAGTCCCGGCTTCAGTGTGGCACGATCGCTGCTTCCCGCCGAATGGTGGAAAGCAGCGATGGCGAATGAATCAGCTGCTGAAGCTCTGGCGGGGAGTCGTGACCTACTCCATCCGTCCTGCGATATAGGCCCCGCGGCGCGATTGCACATCGATCGGAGTCGAGTAGAACGCTGGCCGGCCGCCGATGGTGAGCACGGCTGGCGTGTCCTCAAAGAGTTGCAGCGTGAGAACATCTCCCGGCTTGAGCGTCTGGATCGTCTTGATCGGAATACGAACACTCGGGAGCTGCAGGGAAGCGCGATGCATCGTTCGCTGAAGGCGGGTGAGCAGGCCGTTCCGCATCTCGGGTGAGATGTGGCGAGCCGCCTGGGGCGGTCCGTCGAGCGAACGGATCAGGACCTTGGCCGTATCGGAGCAGAGTGTGAGCACGATCCGGCCGCGCTGCGTGCCGCACACCAGGTCAAAGCTCAACGAGAGCGTGCTGTCGACCGTCGGCATCAGGCGATCGATGGATCGGGCGGGCTGCGCTGCGTCGTTGCGTATTTCCAGCTCTGGCGAGGAGAGCGCCGTGCTCAGGTCACGGCAGAGCAGGTCGATCACGCTCCCCACGATCGAGCCTTCAATTTCGGTCGGCTCACGCTGTAGCGAAGTGCCGCCTGGGCCGCCGAGCAGCAGCTCGACAAACAGGTAGACCAGCGGTATGTCCAGTTGCAGCAACGCGGGCTGATTGTTCGGCCCGATCGTGAGCGCGCTGGCATAGCGTGTCTCCGCCTCGGGCGAGTGGATGATCTCGTAGAAGGGCATTCTCTCGACGCCGACCAGCGTCGCGGTGAATGGGACACCCAGCCATCGGGTCATGTTCGCATTCACGGCGCGCGTGAACAGCAGGCAAAGGCTGTGGAGCGCAAGCCGCTGCTGTTCACTGAGCGCAGTGGGCGCGATCAGACGTGCGTGCAGCGGGACAGGTGAGTCGTCGGCGATAAGGCTGGTCGGTTCGGGCTCCATGGACACGCAATCTCTCCGTTGGATGGAGGAGAAGCATGCGGCATGCCGCTGGAACGGGACCGTAGCTTGGAGCTTTCTAAGGGAGGAGGAATGGTTTGTTGCACAGCTTGGATCAGGTCTAGTGAGCGCCCGCGTTCGAGCCAACGCGCTCGAGCAGCACGGCATTGTCCTGCGTCCAGATGGGCCGGTAACGCGCTGCGAAGTAGGGCCCGAGATCAATGCGCGGTCTCGATTCGTCCGAGAACAGCGCTTCGTCAAACTTCCTTCCGTTTTTTTT
>NZ_JBMGJV010000061.1:0-15775 GCF_051025295.1 Candidatus Dedyshia acidiphila
GAGATGCGCGCGATCCCGGAGGGTGATCTCTGGTGCGAATCCCTACAAGCCGAAGACGATCGCGACATAACAACCGAGAGCTTGAACGCGCTTGCGATGAGGCCCAACAAGACCGGCCGTCCCGCAGTTTCGCGCGAGCGCGTAGGCGATACGACAGGACCTGCGGCTCACAGCCAGCAACTTTGAGGTTCGTCCATGCTGACCATCTCGAAGCCTTTGAACGCGAGCCAAGCGAGGAGCTATCACGCACTCGAGTTCACGGCAGCAACGCAGAGCTATTACCAAAAGGGTTGCGTTGCCATAGGCGAGTGGCAGGGCCAGCTTGCGGAGCGCTTCGGGTTGGAAGGCGCCGTTACCGCCGAGCAGTTCGCACGGCTGGCGGAAGGTCAGCACCCGCAGACCGGTGCGCAGCTCGTGAAGCATCGTGTCGCTATGGAGTACGCGACCTCGGATGGTGACACAGCTCGATCCGTCGAGCATCGCGCCGGTTGGGACGCGACCTTCTCCGCGCCCAAGTCGGTCTCCTTGACGGCACTTGTGGGTGGCGATGATCGCGTGCGCGAAGCGCACCGGTTCGCGGTCATCACGGCACTTGCCGAGCTCGAGCGATACACGCAAGCTCGCATCGGCGGAAATCACGCGGCGGAGACTACCGGCAAGTTTCTCGCTGCCAAGTTCGAGCACGATACCGCCCGTCCCGTGGACGGCTATGCCGCGCCACAACTTCACACGCATGCAGTGATCTTCAATCTGACGGAACGCGACAACGGCAAAGCCCGTGCGATTCAGCCGCAAGGCTACTTCCAGAGCCAGAGCTTCGCTACGGCCGTCTACCAAGCTGAGCTAACCGTGCAATTGCGCAGGCTTGGCTACGAGATCGAAGCCGGCAAAAGTGGTGCGCCAGAGATCAAAGGCTACTCGCGGGAGTACCTGGACGCATCCAGTCCTCGCTCGCAGCAGATCAAGACGCATCTCGAAATGTCCGGTCGTACCGGCGCGGCGTCTGCGCAGATCGCGGCGCATGCTACTCGAGACGGCAAGCAGATTCTTACGCCGGCGGAGGTGCTCGCTTCGCACAGAGCGCTGGCCGCCGAGCATGGGAACCAAGCGGGGCGCGTCGTGGCGGAAGCTCGCGGACGAGCTCGTATCCAAGCTCACGAGCCGGATGGGATTGCAGCCGCACGACAGGCGGTCAGCTACGCTCGCGCCAGCAACTACGAGCGCGAGGCCGTGGTCGATGAGCGAAAACTCATGCGTGACGCGCTGCGACGGGGTATGGGCGAGGCCAGCTACGGTCAGGTGAGGTCCGAGTTCAAGCGGCGCGCCGAGCAGGGACATTTCCGCGAGATCCGCGGCTCCAAACATGCCACGGGACGTAGCTTCACCACGCCTGAAACAATCGCCCAAGAGCGCGCCAACGTTGCTCACATGCTCAAAGGCCGTGACAGCTTCGAGCCGGTTACTTCAAGCGAAAGGGCGAAGGAGCAGACTGCCGCTTGCCCGCACCTGACCGAGGCGCAGCGCGCCGTGATTGAGGCTGTCCTCACCAACCGCGACAAGGTGCAGGGCATTCAGGGGCTTGCCGGTACCGGCAAAACAACGGCGGTTGCGGCGATCCGGGAAGCGGCGGAGCGGAATGGCTACGCGGTCGAGGGCTTTGCTCCGACCGCTCGCGCCGCAGCGCAGCTACGGGACGCGGGCGTGAGCGCGACCACACTCCAGAGCTTTGTAGCGCGTGGGGCACAACGCCAGTTTTCCAACGATCCCAGCCGTCGACACCTGTACATACTCGACGAATCCAGCCTTGCTAGCACCCAACAGATGAAGGCGTTTCTCGACAAGATTCAGCCGCAGGACCGCGTGCTGCTCATAGGCGACACTGGCCAGCATCAGGGCGTCGAAGCAGGCAAGCCCTTTCAGCAACTCCAGGATGGTGGCCTGCGCACCGCGCAGTTGGACCAGATCATCCGTCAACAGAACCCAGAACTGCGCAAAGCCGTAGAACTACTGGCCAAGGGAGACGCCGGTGCTGGTGTGAGGCTGCTATCCCAGCAGGGGCGCGTGACCGAAGTAGCGAATCCGCAGCAGCGGTACACAGCGATTGCTAAGGCATACGCAGCGAAGGCCGGAGACACAATCATCATCTCTCCTGACAACCGCAGCCGTCAGGAGATTAATCAGGCCGTCCGTTCGGAGCTGCGCTCCAAAGGCCTCATCGCGACTGAAAGTCAGAGGTTCGAAACGCTCAGCCCCCGTTCCGATATCACCGGGGCCGATCGAGCCTGGGCGGTGCGCTACCAGCCCGGAAATGTCATCCAGTACACGACCGGCAGCAAGGAGCTCGGGATTGAGCGCGGCAGCTCAGCCAAGATCCTTTCGACCAACCCCAAAGAGAACACGTTGACTGTCGAGCACGGTGATGGTCAGGCTGTGACCTACAACCCTCAGCGCTTACGTGGAGTGAATGTCTTCGAGACCACCGAACGGGAGTTCTCGATAGGCGACCGGCTGCAATTCACCGCGCCCTCGAAGGACCTCGGTGTCGTGCGCCGGGAGCTGGGCACGATCACCGAGTTACGTGAGGCGAGCATGACGGTACGGATGGACGGCAAGGGCGGTCTTACCGTGAGCTTCAATCCAAGAGACTTCCGGTCCATCGACCACGGCTACGTCCTAACCTCTCACAGCGCGCAGGGGCTCACGTCCGGTCGCACCCTAATCAACATCGACGTGGACGGTCCGCACGAACTTGTGAATCAACGCTTGGCTTACGTCGCCGTGTCCCGCGCGGTTCACGAAGTGCACATCTTCACGAACCACGCTGACCGGCTTGCTGCATGTCTCAGCCAGGACAACAGCAAAACTTCCGCCGTCGAGTTCTGGCCCCCAGCCCAGACTAGGAACAGCGATGAACTCACGCGCGTCCACAACCAGTCAGGAATGGAGCGAACTCACCCAACTCAGCGGCAGCCCAGTCCGGGCTTCAGTCGGGCACTCGGATTCTGAATGAGGACTTCCTGGAACTTGCGGCTCTCAGGTTGGTTTGACGGGCTGGCCAAGTCCTCGAGCGACTTTTCGAAGCCGGTCGTGTCGATGAGTGCTTCGGCGATTTGTTACCAAGTGAGGGGCTAAGGTCACGCTCTGCATCGATTAGCGATCGCTGATTGCACGACGAAAGACGACGCGTTGATTGTACGTTGGTGGATGGGTGACTATACCCCGTCCGGCGTCAACAGCCGTCGATATCCTCGGAACCCGCGCGCCGCTAGAAGATTGATCATTGCTGTTGCCTCCGCTCTTGCGTTGTCACCATTGTTTAACGCAGTCTCCAAGATGCTGTCCAAATGCTGACTCCAGCCGTGGATCGACCAGCCGTCCCGGTCTTCTTTAAGAAGTACATTGGCGACGCGAACAGCCTGGTAGGGATATTTCTTCGCCAGTTCGGAGAAAGTTTTGACGACTGCGAAGTCAGGCCGCAGCGTGCGCTGCACCTCTAGGATCTGCATTGCTTGACCAACTGCCCACTCTTCTGGAAATTTCCCGCTGTCCAGCCACCACCCGAAAGTTTCAAGCTCCTTTGCCTCGTCGCGGGAATCGTTCTTAAGCAGGAAAATTCGGCTGTCCAAAAGAGCTATTAACCGATCCTTTATCGGTTCGCTGAGGGGAGTGTCATCTTTGCCAATACTCCACCCGATATCGCCAAGGGCCTGCGCGCGCAATGCAGGACTCGCGAGAGCGAAGAATTGCGTCAACAATGGATCATCCAGCTCGATTTCGCAGTGAGCGTAATACTGCACTAAATGGCTCGCGAGTGTCCGCTCCACCTCGTCAATCTCTGTCGAACTCTTCGACAATGACTTGATTGCAGCCGCATAACGATTCCGCATGGCGGGCAGCATAGAAAGTGCAAGGCCACCATATCGGAGGTACGCACTCCAGGCAAACCGATCCTGCGTCTTCTCCACTGGCAACTTTCCGGTCTTGCCAGGAAACAGCTTAGGAACAACCGAGGTGAACCACTCGTGATCGAGCCATGCAAGAGTTCGGAATTGCATGCCGAACATTTCACGTACCGCCACCGATGGCTCTTCGACGGAATTCAGCTTCTGTTCCAATACGGCAAGTGTTGGGCCGAGTCGCTCTCGCGTGAACTCTGCTTCTGGCGTGCAGAGCTTCAGCCATCGCCCATAACGAATCATCGCTTCCACGCCAACTGGCCGTGGCGTGTTTAGAGCAAACGAGGCATACCGGCTGGATTCTTTCTTGTAGGGGGCCTCTTCTTCCTCAGTTGGGTGCGGCAAATAGCACATCGCGCGAACTACCGGGAACAGTTCGTCTGCACGCTTGAGGTCGAGCCGCTCAGTCTTGAGCATTAGCTCTGTCATGTATCGGGCAGCAGACATATGAGCCCAGTTCCATGTGGGTCGATGCCAACCACCATCCTCTCCGGCGGTTGTGATGGCGTCGGTAGATTCTGCAACCCACTTCGAGGCTCGTGCCACCGCATACTCATCGAAATCGATCTTGTCGCGAAGAAGAGACTGGAACGCATCAAGCATTGAGGTCAGATAAATGGGGTCGAGTTCCGTCGTCAGGAATTGATCGATCACCTCCGACGCTCGTTGTGGGTTGTCCGTAACCCATTGGGCGAGAGTCCCGCCCAGTCCCGAGCGCGATGGACGATCAAATGGGATGCCGGTACTCGGTGGCATCCAGATCCGTAGGTACTCGACGAGATCACCGACCTCCATTGCCTTGAATCCATCAAGATCCAAAGGGCTGTGCTCCTGTACGGCAAAAGCTCCAGAGGTGTGGAAGGGACGCTCTGCGGGTGGATTGTATTTTGCCAGCAGCTTATCGAGTTGAGCCTTATGCTCCTCGTCCAGCACTGCCCCGAGTGGGTGAAGCCAATCCAGCCTCCACTGATCCACGATAGTAGCCGCAACAGATTGTCGATCTTCCGGAGCAACACGATGCGTCAAGTGGTATTCATAAGAAGCTGGATCGGGGCCTTCATCGATTCGGCTCAAGATTGCTTTCAGCACTTCGGGAGCCAATTCGTTGGCCTTGGCGGTGAGCAATTCCACGAACTCCGGGTTGCTCGAACGACGCTTGAACTTGCTCGCATCGGTAACGTATGTCCCGAGGAGTTTCTGATCGATGTTCCGAGCAATCTTCAACGTGAATGCACTCAAACGGTCGAAGATTGGCCAGTCGTATCGACCCAACTCAGCAAGAATCAGTGCCTCCGTTCCCGGGGCTTCAGAAACCACGACCTTGATCACGTCGGTCATTGCGCTCACAGCTTCATCTAATGTGCCGTAATGAGAGCCATGCTCAATGGACTGCCTCCATATCGTGGAGTAGTCATCGGACTTGTCCTCATGATTGCTGTTATGAATCGACACCGCTTCATTAAGGTTGGAAGCGAGGTCTTTCAGCAGAAATTGGGACGCGGCTAACGCCAGCGTGGGAATGACCTTATGGCGGAACACCTCAGACCACACTGGTTCCATTCGCCCCGCAGGCTCGGGAGAAGGGCGGTATGTGTACGTGGTCCCATCTTCAAGTTCGATCGGTTTCCCTCCATCCTTGAGTTTCGGAGCCCACACTTGAAACAGCACTCGACTTAGGCGCAAGGCACTGTCCGTCTCTCCTTGCTCAACGAGGTGGAGGACAAGAGCCGCAGCTTTCTGCGGATACAACGTGAAAGTTGACCGCTGCTTTGCAAGCCATTCGACTTCACGCGCTGCAATTGCTTTCGCGGCTTGACCAGGTAGAACGGTGGCTATCTCTAGCAGTAGAGTATGAACGATCGGATTGTCCGAGTTGTAGCAGTCCGCTCCAATCGCATTTGCGACTTCTTCAGGTGCAGCGCCAGCCATACGCAAGAGGTACTGTCCCTCCGGCCAAGGAGGGATACGGTACGTCTCTTCCGACACACGCTCTAGCGCTGGCGGATGATTGAACCGTCCCCGCTCCGCAAGGGGAGCAATCCAACTAGGGCTGCTGAGTTGGCCGAAGAAATATTCGTAATTGCCGCCACCCCTTTGGATGAGTTCGATGGCCTTATCCACTTGCGCTTTAGTTGGCATGGTCAGCCTCGAGAAGCAGAGCGTCGATTTCGTCCAGATCGCTCACCGGCGGAGGCTGCATACGCCTCAGCAAGATGTCCTCTATCAGAAACAGCTTACCGATGAACTCGTCCTGCTTTGCTTTGTGTTTGTTGTGGGCAACGGCTTTGAAATACTCATCGGCCTTCATCCACCCTGAAATTTCGTTCGCTACAACGTCCGACGGCAGCGCCGGACCCGGCCCCGAAAGTTGCGTCAGCATCATTGCGGTCTTTTTCCTGGCTTCCGGACGGTTGCTTTCTTGCCAATCGAAGAATGACTCCAACGCCACCAAAAGATCTTCGGACAACCCGACGACGTTTGTCGTTGGATCGGCTCCGAGTAAGCTTGTCCGTTTCCACTCCTGGTACGCTTCTTTGACGGGCTTGAGGCGTGATTTCATACCGTCTCCATACACGACAGTTTCGCCCGTTAACTGAGCGCAGTGGGCAATCAGCTCGCGAAACGCATGGGCTGCAAGATGGAAACGATAGGGATTCTCTTCATCTGCAAAAGAGCGTAGGCCGCCGTAATACATGTCCGCGATTGGCGTGCTCTTTCGCTTCAGTTGTTCGATCAAGAACCCTTGTTCTTCGCGCAAAAACATGCAGTCCTCACGTGCTACAACTAACCTGCGAGATGATGACTCCATGATACGTGGCGACCAAACTCGACTGGTGCCAACAGGCAAACTCGCTCATTAAACTTGATACGGGTGATGACCAACCGTAAAGGAGACGGCTCCGCTGGGCGTAGCGAAGACGGAAGCCCCTGTGCGAGACTCCCGGTCCGAATCTAAGCTGCGACCTTGTTCTTGGGTTCTTTGCGCTTTTTAGTCTGCCCGTTCTGGTTCGGCTTTGAGGCTCTTTGGATCGGCCTTAGCTTTTTCGATCTCCTCAGGGCCGCGATGCCGCTACGGGTGGCAGCGGGAGGAATGCGGTCTCCGCTTCTGCGAGGAAGCCGAAGTAGCCATCCCGTGGGAATGCCAGGGTGTCCGGCCCGGGCAATACGGAATCGCTGAGCTGCGATCATGAAGACGCTCTCAAAGCAGAAGAACGCTCAACAAACGTCAGAGGACATCACCGTGGTGGGGGCAGCCTCATCAGTTCTCGACAGAAGTCACTAACGGTCAAGATGACAATTGTCATGTCGGGACAGTCACTTAGACAGAGCTTCACTTGAGCCAGCCGATGCGCGTGAGCAGTTGTAGTGTCGGTGTCGAAGCCCGGCCGCTTTTACACTACTCTATATGGAAATGATCCGAACCGAACCGTCATACTAGGTTCACCTCCCCTACACAGGAATACTCATGCTTTGGCTACTCGCACCAGGTGTGCTGGTTCTGATTTTGGTGCTCTACTCGGTATCCCCCGCGAAGAAGGCGACACGGCTGGTCAAGACTGCGGCCGACGCAGTCGAAGGACTCCAGGCGGGAATAGACGCCTGCCGCGAAGGATGCCGGTCCGAGGTCACCGCTGCTGCGGAAGCCCACGGAGACGACATCCAGCTCATCCGTTTGCAAGCCGTCTCCGTGGAGGAATTGAAGAAGTACGCTGCCGGCCTCCGGCTGCAACCACTTCGTGACGTCGGCGTTAGCAATATAGCGGATCTGCAGAGCTGGAGCCAAGGTCGACTGGAAGGCCTGCGCGGCATCGGACCGAAGTCTGCGGCAACGATTCCGGGCATCGTTCAACGAATCTCCTCCGAGATGAGAGCCCAACCCATCGCGGACCCCGAGCCGCCGTTTCTTAGGGACAAGGAACAGGGGCTGGTCTTGTCCATCTACCGGGAACTTGAGTGTGGCCACCTACTTGCGAAGATGCCGCCCGAATTCGAGAAGCTCCGGAGCGACACGAACGAAACTTGGGAACAGGCGCGAACAAAGACACGCTTATTTCGTTGGATCTGGAGCTTCGGTAACAGCGAAGAAATCTGTACCGCGATCAAGGCAGCACAGGAGACTGCACGCTCGTACGAGAAAGGAAATGACGCCGACACCGTGTGCGAGCAGGTGAGAGCATTGCTCTCCCAATGTCGTTCGGTGCGCTCCAGTCGCATCGAGACCTCAGCTCTGACCGAAGTGTACAACGCGCATTGGGATGATTTCGACGTTGTGCTCGGAAGAAGCATAGGGAACAAAGGTCGCGTGAGGCGAACACCACCGGTTAGATTACGGCCAGAAGCCCCGCTGACCAACGCTCCGCCGCCGCAGACTTCGGCGTCGAGCCCGGGGCACCAAAGCCGCTTGCAAGTTGGTCCGGAACTCATCCGAAAGAATCTTGACGACACAACGACCGTGCAAGATATCGAGCTTACGCATTCCGGAGATCATTTGAATCAAGAAGGAGCCAGCTCGGTGGTTATAACAAATGCTTCCGCGGGCTCGCTCGACGATTCGAAGCAACAGGCACGAGAGCAACTCCAGAAATACATTGACTCCATCGCACCGGCGAAGTTCAGCGGGGAGAAGCCCTCGGGCGATCACGGCCTCACTCCCTTCCGTATCGGCGTGGAGACGGCGGTCTCAGCGTTTGCGATACCAACGCGAGCGAGCGGCAGCTCCAGGAAGGCCGAGCGCTGGGTCGCTAAGAATAATGCAGTTGTGGTTCAGGGTGTAACGATTTCCAGGGGCATGATCTTTGTGAGCGACGAGGCTTACGAGCCTGCACCGGGAGTGATCTATCCTTCGCTGGACGTGCGGGCCGAAAACGATCAGCCCAGCGGCGCGGACATGCATTGGCAGGGCTACGCGGGCCTTACGCCGGTGCAGCGTTACCAGTATCTGCATTGGCTTGCGGATGGGGCTCGCTCGAAGGACTTTCCTCATTTTGCGGTCTTCTATTTCCATGGCCTTGAGCGTCGTTTGGTCCAGATCGCCGAAGGTGGAAACGTCTCGTCATCCGACCAAAACGACGTGCTGGAGGAAGTACGAAGGATCACCGCTGAGTTCTCCGAGTTCAACATTCCCGTGTCGTTCTACTCGGATCGCCTTCTTTCTTTCTTTGAGCTTCGCGAGCTGCGTTCTGACGCCCCAGTAGACCTCGATGCCCCCCTGCACCGCTCCCATGAATTGCCGTGGAGACTCGTGTATGATCTGGCGCGCCTCGCAGCAGATCAAAGGCCTGTACCTCCCGCACTTGCTCTTCGCTGGTTGAAATTGGACCCGAACTACTATCCCCGGACTCCGGTGACACGTTGTCCCGAGCAGTTCGACAGGCTCTTCCTGTCCATGTACGTCCAAAAGTTTGGCGAGGGCATATTGCTTCCCGCTCGTGGCAAGACGCTCACCTTCCGATACGACCCCTCGAACTACCACCTGCGAAGCAAGGAGCTCGAACTGACCTTCGAGGCACTCCCGGATGTCCGCGAATGGGTAAACATCCGGAGCGAGGTGGCAGCTCTCGCCAATGAGGCGACTGGCAAGATCGATGCCTACAGCAGGTTCTGCGGCCGGTCGCCGCACAAGGCGAACACAGTCCAGGCTTGTCTGCTCCTGCCCGGCGAAGCTTGGCCAGAGACGGCGCGAGCAAAGCTGGAACATCTAAGAAGCTTGGCCACGGGCTTTGCGTCGACCGAGTGGAGTCTATTCCTTGAACAACTCGGCACTGCGGAGCCGTTCCCCTCGAACCAGCTGCAGGAAATCGCGCGCGGTTTGCAGACGATGGGCTTGGGAATCGAGCCAGATCTTCTGGAGGGGTCGCGCAGGCCGAAGGCGGGCGAACTCTGCACGTTATTTCATCTCACGGCTAACGAAGAACCGGCCCGTAGCACGGATGCTGCGTACCGCAACGCATCTGTTGCAGTCTCTCTCATGGCATGTGTTGCCGCAGCCGACGGTCACGCGAGCGACACCGAGGAGGCCACCGCCGGGAACATCATCTCTTCTTGGACCCACCTGCACCGTGACCATCAAACGCGGTTACAAGCTATCTATCGCCACCAGACGCAGCAACCTGCTCGCCTTTCCAATCTCAAGAGCCGGATGCTCTCAATGCCGCAAAACGACAGGGCTGAACTTCTTGGCATTCTTGCGCAGATGGTGACCTCGGACGACGTCGTGAGTGCTGCTGAAGTCAAGTTCCTGGAGCAGGTCTACACCATGCTGGGGGTCGATCAGGGACAGCTCTACACCGCGCTCCACAAGGGGAATAGTACGGTGGCGCGGGAATCGGTCGGCACCGGTATGTCGCCACGCCGTGATCCGTCCCCCAACGGTTTTACATTGGACCTGGGACGCATTGAGCGCCTGAAGGCTGAGAGCGCGCAAGTATCGCAGCTTCTGGCTGAAGTCTTTCAGGATGAGGAACCCGTTACTTCGATTGCGATGATTCCCGAAGCAGATTTGATGGAAGCTGTAACGAAGCCTAATGAGGCGGCTGCGCCAGTGACTTGGCCTGAACTCGGCGCAGCCGAAACCGAGTTCCTTGCGTTGCTTCTAACCAAATCCGCGTGGACTAGGCAGGAGCTCGCTGCAGCGGCTGCCGAGCGAACGATCATGCTCGACGGAACGCTGGAGGTCATCAATGATGCCTCCGTTGATGTCCTGGGCGAAGCCTTGCTTGACGGGCATGATCCAATCTATGTACAAACCACGCTCCTGGAGAACACCTGACTATGCCACCGGTACGTCCTCGTGACCGCGACTCAGTTCTGCAATCGCTTCGTGCCGGAGTGGTGCCTCGCCAGGGACAGCATCTGATCCAGGTCGGGCGCGTCCAGGAGATCCGGGCGCTCATGGAAGATATCGATCGTATTGCGGACGGTGGCTCGACATTCCGGCTCGTCATCGGCGAGTACGGGGCCGGCAAGACGTTTTTCGTGAATCTGGTACGTTCCATTGCCCTTGAGAAGAAGCTTGTCACCATGCATACCGACCTCAATCCCGATCGGCGCTTGCACGCGTCTGGTGGGCAAGCGAGATCGCTTTATGCGGAACTCACCCGCAACATGGCGACACGCACCAAGCCAGAAGGTGGCGCTCTCGCCGGGATCCTTGAGAAGTTCATCGGAAGTGCACGAACTATCGCGGAACAATCGGGCGCAAGCGTCGAACGAGTTGTCCGCCAACAGGTACAGCCCCTGACCGAGATGGTCAATGGATATGACTTCGCCGAAATAGTACTTGCCTATTGGCGCGGCCACGAAGAAAGCAACGAGCAGCTGCGGGCAGATGCCGTGCGGTGGCTACGCGGAGAGTTCACGACCCGCACAGACGCGCGCGCTGCGCTGGGCGTGCGTTCCATCGTGGATGACTCGACGGTGTACGACCAATTGAAACTACTGGCTCGTTTCGTGCGGCTGTCCGGCTACGGCGGTTTGTTGGTCTGCCTCGACGAAATGGTCAACCTGTACAAGCTGGCCAACACGCAGGCTCGCACATCGAACTACGAGCAGATCCTCCGAATCCTCAACGACTCGTTGCAAGGATCTGCCGAAGGCTTGGGATTTGTTCTGGGAGGTACTCCTGAGTTCCTCTTTGACACGAGGCGTGGACTCTACAGCTACACGGCCCTTCAGTCACGGTTATCGCAGAACACGTTTGCGCAAGGCAGTCTGACTGACCTCTCGGGGCCAGTGGTTCGGTTGACCGCACTAACCCAAGAAGATTTTTACGTGCTGCTGCACAAGCTGCGGGATGTCTTCGCCTTCGGCGATCCGCTAAGGTACACGCTTCCCGAAGAAGGTATCCCGGCGTTCATGCAATACGTGAGCCAGAGGCTTGGTGCGGAGTACTTCCGCACGCCACGCACGACCATCACCTCGTTCATCGATCTGCTCAGTGTCCTTGAAAGCAATCCGGGAGCGGAGTGGCAGAGCCTGCTCGGCGGGATCACCGTGCAAGCCGATCGTGGTGGCGATGAAGACAACGCCCTGGAGCCCGAGGATGATCTCGTCAGCTTCAAGCTCTAAGACAGTCTCTTTTCATCTTCTCGATTCCCGTATCCAGCACTGGATCTGGCAACGCGGGTGGAAGAGCCTCCGTGCCGTCCAAGAGCTCGCGACACCACCACTGCTCAAGGGTGAGCAGGATGTCATCCTTGCAGCGGCCACGTCCGCGGGCAAGACTGAGGCCGCCTTCTTTCCCATCCTTACGCGGCTCCTCAACGGCGGCGAGACGTCAGGCTTTGTGCTGTCCATCAGTCCGCTCAAGGCTCTAATCAACGATCAGGCGGACCGACTGACAGACCTTTGCGAGACGCTCGACCTTCCAGTGCTGGGTTGGCACGGCGATGTCTCGCAGTCGCGAAAGCAGAAGTTCCTGAAGAATCCACGGGGGGTGCTCATCATCACTCCTGAGTCGCTTGAGTCCCTCTTCGTGAACAAGGGCACGATGATGCCGGCCTTCGCAGGCGCGATCGTCCATATCGTGGTCGACGAGTTGCACTCGTTCTTGGAAGCGGAGCGCGGCAAGCAGGTACAGTCCCTCATGCATCGCCTGGAAGTGGCTGCGGGCCGGCGCATACCCCGTGCCGGATTGTCGGCGACCCTGGGCGATAAAGCCCTTGCGGCGGCCTTTCTGCGACCGGGGCTTAGCAACAACGTCTTTACTGTCGATGCCGGTGGTGAAGGCTACGAGATGAAGCTTGCCGTCAAAGGCTACGTCGACGGGCAAGTTGTCGAGGAACAATCCTGGTCGGAGGAGCCAACAACGGGCACAAATGAGCAGCCAGAGAAGCAGATGACAAGCACCGCGGAGCTGGCGATCGCCGACTACCTGTACACGCACCTTCGCGGATCGAATCACCTGATTTTTCCCAATAGCCGAGCGAAGGTCGAGAAGTACGCGGATCGACTCCGTCATCGTTCCGAACGAGAAGGCGTGCGGAATGAATTTTGGACGCACCATGGCAGCTTGTCGCGCGAACTGCGCGAGGAGTCGGAGACCGCGCTCAAAGGCGGTACCGCCTCGGCATCTGCGATCTGCACCACCACGCTTGAGCTCGGCATCGATATCGGGAATATCAAGAGCATCGCCCAGATCGGGCCGCCTCCGTCCGTTGCGAGTCTTCGTCAACGACTTGGCAGGTCAGGAAGACGGGCGGGTGAGCCAGCCATCCTGCGGTGCTTCTGTATCGAGAAGCCACTTACTCCCGACTCTCCTCTTTCGGATCGTATCCGCGAGGGCTTAGTGCAGACCGTAGCGATGGTGCGGCTGCTGATGCGCCCTTGGGTCGAACCACCAAGGTTGACGGCGATTTACGCTTCGACATTCGTGCAACAGGCACTGTCCGTGATTGCAGAGCGTGGGGGCGCCACAGCTGCGGAACTCTGGAAGGTCCTTGTTCAGAGTGGAACCTTTGACCGGATGTCGCGGGAGATGTTCACCGATATCTTGCGAGGTCTCGGGGAACGCGACCTGCTACAGCAGGAAAACACGGGACTGCTTCTTCCGGGCATTTTGGGGGAGAAGCTCATCAATCACTACGACTTTTACAGCGCCTTCTCGTCACCTGACGAGTTCCGGCTGGTCGCTGGAGATCGCATCCTTGGTTCCTTGCCCGTGACACGCCCCCTCACCGTCGGGGAGCGGATGATCTTTGGGGGAAGACGCTGGCAAGTGCGCGAAGTCGATACGGAACATAAAGTGATCTATGTTTCGTCCGACCGTGGCGGCGCTCCGCCTGCATTTGAATCCAACGGCGGGGATGTGCACGACGCCATTCGGCAGGAGATGAAAGTCGTCCTTGGCGAAACCAGTGAGCTCCCCTACCTCGACGCTTCGGCCAAGGGATTGCTCTATGAGGCCCGAAGGACGTATGAAGACCTTCGGCTGTCGAATCGACAGTTCTTCCGGGATGGTAAGAACTCCTTGCTGTTTACATGGATGGGTGACGCGGTAAATAGCACGCTCGCATTGATGCTGTCGCGACGGGGCTTGGAATGCACGAATGAGGGCGTCGCCTTGGCTATATCTACCGACATGGAAGATAGCCGCTTAGTGACCGAACTGAGCTCCATCGCGGAGGAAGCTGTACCTTCCCCGGGTGATCTCGGTATCGCAGCAGAAATGGCCGCAGTGCAGAAGTGGGATTGGGCTTTATCTAAGCCAACCTGTGTCGAGTCATTTACGTCCGCGCGGCTAGATCTTGCGGGTGCCAAAGTACTCGCGACTCAGATGGTTCAACGGTACCATTCAAGCCTGCAAGATGAGTCGATCTGACAGGGAGGGGACGCAGACATTGTCATACTTTTCAGCCATGAGTTACCTGTCTATCCGTCTCACTCGGCTGTTCGGCCAGTCCCATAATTTGAGCCAATTCGACATAGCGGCATAGCGCATTGGCAAGCTGCATCTGGCGCGGGCTGCGGCACTCTGGCCGCAAGAGCAGCGGACTGCCGACTAGGATCACCATACCCCTTGCCCGCGAGGTCGCGACATTCAGGCGATTGAGACTGTACAGAAATTCCATACCGCGAGGAGCATCCTCGGGCGAAGACGTCGTGAGGGAGTAGATGACGATCGGCGCTTCCTGTCCCTGGAATTTATCGACAGTGCCAATCCGGGCCTGCGGCATCCGCGTGAGCAGATCCGAGACTTGTGCGTTGTACGGAGCGACGATCAGGATGTCGGTGGTCCTCAGTGGGCGGCTTTGGCGCTGATCATCCTCCCACATAACACCAGGCTGCAGGAGCGAATCGACAAGCGCGGCGATCTGCTCAACCTCTTCCGCTGCCGAATTCTGATTACCGTGGTGCTCGACCGCCACGAACCAGAGTTTGGAATCGCTCAGCCATGGATGCCCCGTGATGGCCTGACGTTCGAGCCCGTCACGTGCAAACAAGCGCCCCTCGTAAAACACCTCGGAGGTAAAGTTGCACACGTCAGGGTGTAGGCGCCACGTACGTTCCAGGAACAGACCTTTATCGGGTGCGATGGTCTTGGCCCCTCTCAGGAGGTGTTCCAGCGCCGATACTTCCGCGCCATCGGGGTGACTGCCTTTTTGCGGCTGATCGAGCTGCTGGGGATCTCCGAGCAGCACAAGGTTCCTCGCTGCTTGCGCGACAGCAAGCACGTTCGCTAAGGACATCTGTCCTGCCTCATCTACGAAGAGCACATCCACCGCCTCAAAATAATCCGCACGTGACCACAGCCAGGACGTACCTGCAACGAGCTGGGTCCCGGCTCTGAGTGCTGCAAGCGGACTGGCATTGTCGGTTGCAAAGGTAATGCCGGCTACCGGCAGGGCCGGCACGTCTTCCTCTTTGACCTTCTGAATGCAGGTAAGTCCCTCGATACCGCATTCGCGCGATGCCTCCAGGACTTTGTCCAAGAGATGGCGGATCACTTTATGGCTCATGCCCGTGACGCCAACTTTCTTGCCCTGCCGTATGAGTTCACAGATCATGCGTGCGCCGGCATGAGTTTTTCCGCTACCGGGAGGGCCCTGAATAGGCAGAACCGACTCGTTCAGGAGCATGGCGATCCTCTTCGCAGCTGCCACTGTCTCCTCGCCTTCGGCGAGAGCGACCGTCGTGCCGTCTGCAAGGCGCGGCGGAATGCGCAGCAACAGATCACGAGCCGCGCGGTAACGGCCTCGTGCGTTCACGCTATCGAACAGCACCCAGTCCGCGAGCCGATAGAGCGCGTCAGCCTGCTCCTCACAACTTGGCCCTGTCTTGTCGACGAACACCGCGCTCGGATGTACTTCCGCAGTTTTTTT
>NZ_JBMGJV010000062.1:0-15749 GCF_051025295.1 Candidatus Dedyshia acidiphila
GCGCCCGCAGCCGTCGTAGACGGTTTGCGTCGGCGCAATGCAGAGCTGGTCACGCTGCTCGACCGTGTTCGCGAATCGATCGCCGCGCTGCCCCCGGCCTGAGCGCGCCTACTCGCCTGTCGCTGCGCGGTGCCGGCCGAACGTGTAGCTCAGCTCGACCCCCCGGCCGTTCGGCGTATTGATCATCGACAGCGAAAGATTGCGGCTCGTCTCTCCCCGAGCATTGCTGACATACCCGCCAATCAGGTAGCCTAGCGTGCTGCCCACCAGCACGTCGGACGGGAAGTGCTGACGCGCCACCACGCGCGTCGCCGACACACTGGCCGCAATGCCATACACCAGCAGCTTCGTGTGCCAGCTCGGATAACGCGAGGCGACCACGTGTGCCACCGTCCACGCCGTCAATGAATGTCCTGACGGCATGGATTGCCCATCCGGCCATGTGCGCGTCCCATGCGGCCAGAAGCGCCCGGTGTGATCGCCCTGCGCAGGGTCTTCGCGGTTGATCGCGTACTTCAGCCCCTCATTCAGGATCAGCGCATCCGCGATGGCTTCGCCGCTCAGCACCGCTGTCTGCTGCAGATAGTCGTCCTTGTGCCACGCGCCCAGCGCATAGCCGCCCACCACCGTGGCCAGGGGCAGGTACACGCCGCCCACATCCGAGATCTGCCGGTATCGGTCCTGGGTCGGTTTGTCCGTGCCCAGCGTGCGCAGCGCGTGCGCGTCGTAGTCGATCGCGACACCGGTCGCAAGCCCGAGCGGCGCAAGCCACAACAGATCCTTCGGCCGCAGGTGCGCCGGGCTGGTCACGATGTGGCGTTCGTCGTCAAGAACATGCCACACGCACGTCTTCAGCGCGCTCAGGTTGCACTCCGTCTGTTCCACCGGGTGGGTCGAAACCGCGCTCTGCGCCGAGGCAGGGACGGTCGCGGACATGGAGAGCAACAGTGCGCCAGCGGCCAGCCGTGCCCTCCAATGCCATCCTTTGCGAGCCTCGGCCAATCGCGGCTGCGGGCGTATGATGAGGGTGCGTATGGACTGGAAGAGCAAGCGAGTCGAGGCCCTCCTGGAGCAGGCTCTGGTCGAGGACCAGGCACTCAAAGACATCACGACAGCGTACACGATCGATCCCAAGCTTCGCGCCTCCGGCACGATCCTCGCGAAGGAGGATTGCGTCATCTCGGGCCTTGGATGCATTCCGCGCGTGCTTGAGATCTATTCGCGTTTAAGCCGCGCCGCCGGAGCTACCGAGGTGCTGCGCTACGAGGTCGTGCACCACCCGGAGATCTTTGACGGCGTCCGCGTCAAGCGCGGCCAATCCGTCGCCGTCATCCGCTCGACCGCGCGCGTGCTCCTGTCGTGCGAGCGCGTCATCCTGAATCTCATGCAGCGCATGAGCGGCATCGCCACCATCACGCGCCGCTACGTCGACCAGGTGCAGGGCACGAATGCCCGCGTGCTCGACACTCGCAAGACCGTGCCCGGTCTGCGCCTGCTGGACAAATACGCGGTCTCCTGCGGCGGCGGCGAGAATCACCGCCTTGACCTGTCCGACGGCATCCTCATCAAGAACAACCACATCGCGCTCGGGGGCGGCATTCCCAAGGTGCTCGCTGCGGCGTGTGCCGCACGCCAGCCCGGTCAGCGCGTACAGGTCGAAGTGCGCAACCGCGAAGAGCTGGAGCAGGCCATTACCGGCGGGGCGGAGGCCATTCTGCTCGACAACATGAGCCCGGCCGAGGTCGCGGCCTCTGTCCAGCTCATCCGCTCGCGCGGCCTCAGCGTTCCCATCGAAGCCTCAGGCGGCATTCAGCTCGATACCATCCGCAGCTATGCCGAGGCCGGCGTGAACTACATCTCCTCGGGAGCGCTGACGCATTCCGCGGTCGCCGTCGACCTCAGCATGCGCATCCTTGCCGAGTCGTAACTGAGTTTGTTGCTTTTGCTGGCTCGCCCGGCCCCCAGTATCCCAGAGACCGATGACGCCGCCTCCTACCCAGCCCGTGCCGCATCTTCCGATCGACCAGAGCGAGTTCCACGCCGATGCGCTCGATCTTCCCGCGCTCGATCGCGAGCTGGCCGGGACTCCCTTCGCCGGGCGCCTGCGCTTCTACCCGTCGATCGACTCGACCAACACCCTGGCCATGCGTGAAGCCGAGCAGGGCCAGGAGAGCGGCACCGTCTACCTTGCCGACGAGCAGACTGCCGGCCGCGGACGCGGCGCACACAAGTGGCACTCGGCACCCGGCTCAGGTCTTTACGTCAGCGTGCTGCTCCGTCCTGCGCTCGCCCCTGCGGATGTGCTGTGGTTGTCGCTCGCGGCAGGGCTCGCCGTGCAGGCTGCGATCCGCGAGGTCACCGCACTCGAACCTGACATCCGCTGGCCCAACGACCTGCTGCTCTCCGGACGAAAAATGGGCGGCATCCTCACGGAACTCAATGCCGAAGTCACCCGCGTCCGCCACGTCGTCATCGGCATCGGCCTCAACGTGCATCAGCCCGCGTTTCCCGCGGAGCTCTCCTCGCTCGCCACGTCTCTGCGCATTGAAACCGGCCGGGACTGGCCGCGGCAGGATTTGCTGCTCGCCCTGCTCCGTCATCTCGACCGCGAGGTCGCGCGCCTCGTCAGCGAACCGCTCGCCGTGGTCACCGCCGATCTACGCACGCGAGTCACCACCGGTTCGTCGTGGATTCGCGGCAAGCAGGTCATCGTCACCGAGGCGGAGACCTATTCCGGCGTGACGGATGGCGTTGACGAGCGCGGCTTCCTGCGCGTCCGCACTGCCGCGGGCCCACGCACCGTGCTCTCCGGCGGCGTGCGCGAAGGGAGCCTCTGACATGCTGCTCGCCATCGACGTCGGCAATTCAAACACCGTCCTCGGGCTCTACCCGCTCGACTCGCCCGAACTGATTGCGGACTGGCGCGTCACCACGCAGAAGAATCAGACCTCCGATGAGTACGGCGTCTTGTTTCTGAACCTGTTCTCCATGCGGCAGATCGACGTCTCGCAGATCACGGCCGTCATCGTCTCCTCCGTCGTGCCGCCGCTCGACAGCACCATCCGCCGGCTGTGCGAGCGCTACTTCGGACTGCGCCCCACCTTCGTCGAGCCCGGCATCAAGACCGGCATGCCGCTGCTGGTCGACAATCCCGCCGAGCTCGGCGCCGACCGCATCGTCAACGGCGTCGCGGCCTTCGCACGCTACGGCGGCCCGATCGTCATCGTCGACTTCGGCACCGCGACCACCTTCGACGTCATCACCGCGCGCGGCGAATACATCGGCGGCGTCATCGCACCGGGGCTCGGCATCTCCGCGGATGCACTCTTCTCCCGCACCGCCAAGCTCGCGCGCGTGGACATCAAACGGCCGTCGCGCGTCATCGGCACTAACACCGTCGCGCACCTGCAGAGCGGGCTGTTCTACGGCTACACCGGCCTGGTCGACGGCATCCTCGAGCGCATCCTTGGCGAGTTGGAGACAACGCACCCGGACAGCCCGAAGCCCCGCATTATCGCCACCGGCGGCCTCGCTCACATGCTCCAGGAAGATTCGCGCTACATCACGACCATCGACCAGATGCTGACGCTCGACGGCCTGCGCCTGCTCTGGGAGCGTAATCGCAGCACGCGCACGCGCAACAACCCCGCCCCCGCAGCCGGCTGACGTGCAGAACTACGTAAATTACTTCACCGAGATCGAAGAGCACTTCCAGCGCCGCCGCGGCTCGCTGCTGCTGCTCTCGACGCTCGACTGGGCGCTCGTCGACACCTGGCGCGCGGCTGGCGTGCCGCTCGCGGCGGTGCTCCGCGGCATCGACGACGCCTTCGACAAGTACGAGCAACGGCAGGCCAAAGCAACACACGCACGCACCCGTCTGCGTCGCGTCAACGGGCTCGCGTGGTGCGCGCAGGCCATCATGGAAGCCGTCGAGTCCATGAACGACGCAGCGGTCGGTGGCGTCATGCCGTCGTCCGCCGAGGCGCCAGGACTCGAGCAGGACCGCATCGCCGGCCATCTGCGCCGCGCTGCGGGTCGCATCCGCACGGCAGCGACTGCGGTGCCGGCGCTCGTCGAGATTGCCGACCGGCTCGAGCAGCTCGCCAACGCTCCGCATCGCAGTGAAGAGCTCGAGCAATCGCTCTCAGCGCTCGAGGAGAAGCTGTTCGCGCACCTGCTGACCGCCACGCCAGCCACGGACCTCGAAAGCCTGCGCGAGCAGGCCGCGCGCGAACTTGCACCATACCGTAGCCGCATGCAGGCAGTGCAGATCCGTCAGATCGAACAGCAGTTTCTGCGCCGGCGCCTGCTGGAGCGTTTTGACCTGCCGCGCCTCAGTCTCTTCTATATGGAACAGGAGGGGTGACGTGAAGCTCCGCGCCGAAAAGCCGCTCTATGGCGGCGCTTCCCTCTCGCACGTTCCGGCAGACGACCCATCTGGCCTCGCGGGCAAAACCGTCTTCCTGCCCAAGACGCTTCCCGGCGAGCTGGTCGAAGCCACACTCACCGAAGATCGCCGTAGCTACGCCACCGCACAGGTCAGCGCAATCCTCGAGCCCGCGCTCGCACGCATCACGCCCGTGTGCGACTACTACGGCCGCTGTGGTGGCTGCCACTACCAGCACGCGGAGTACGCAACCCAGCTCGCGATGAAGCGCGACATCCTGCGCGAGACGCTCGAGCGTGCTCACGTCACCGACCTGCCCGCGATCGCAACCCGGTCCGCAGAACCATGGCACTATCGCAACCGCGTGCGCCTGCACATCGCGCCCAGTCCGCGGCCGGCACTCACGTATCGCGAGGCAGGCTCGCATCGTGACCTCCGCGTCGATCACTGCCCGGTTGCTGCGCCACTGCTCGAGCAGGCCATCGCTGCGACAAATCGTGCGCTCGAAAAGCAGCCGGCGCTTGCGTCCTCACTCACGGAAGTGGAGTTCTTCACCGAAGGCGACGGCTCGAGCCTGCTCATATCGCTCTTCACGGAACGCGCCGTGCGTGCGCCGGAGCTGGCCCGCTCGCTCGCGCAGGCGCTTCAGTCCGAGCTGCCCGCGACTGTCAGCGTTTCGGTGTTTCGCCTCAACGCGAAGACCCGCCGCACCGAACTGCTGCACACGGAAGGTGCGGGCCGCCTGCATTACAGCGTCGGCGACCTTCGTTATCAGGTCAGCGCGGGCGCCTTCTTCCAGGTCAATCGCTTCCTGATCCCGGCCCTGCTCGATCTCGTCACCACTGGCCGTCAGGGCGCGGTCGCGTGGGATCTCTACGCTGGTGTCGGGCTCTTTGCGCAGGCGCTCGCGCAGCGCTTCGAACGCGTCATCGCTGTTGAGCCCTCAGCGCTGGCCACCGCCGACCTCGCCCACAACCTGCGCGGGCCAGGACATCGCTGCATCGTCGAAGACACCCGCCGCTTCCTCAACACCCCTGGCCGCGCGCCCGCACCGGACCTCGTGGTGGTCGACCCGCCGCGCGCGGGACTCGGCCCCGAGGTCACCACCAGCCTCGCCGCTGTTGCGCCGCGCGAGATCGCGTATGTGTCCTGCGATCCTTCCACCCTCGCCCGCGACCTGCGCGCGCTGCAACCATCCGGGTATCGACCCGCGGAGATCACGCTGGTAGACCTGTTCCCACAGACCTTTCATCTGGAGACCCTCGTCCGCCTGATCCACGACTGACGCGCGAGCGCCTCCAGCGTCTGCTGCCATGGCTACGCTCGTCGCTCCGCCGTCCTTCATCGCCTCGAGCACGCCGTCAGCCGTCAGCAAAGGCTGGCTCGGCGCCATTGCGTGGGATCCGCTCGACTTCGCGCGCGCGCCGCTGCTGGCCGCAGCGCTTGCCTTCGCAGCCGGCATCCTCATCGGGCATCATGTCTGGATCACACCGGCCTGGCTGCTCCTTGCTGCACTCCTGCTGGCATTCGTCACTACCGTGGGTTCGTTCCTCGCGCCGCGTATGGCCCTGCTGCCGCTACTCGCGCTATGGCTGCTGGTTGGCGGTATCGCTGCTGAGCTTGAGCCCCACCCCGTGCCGCAGACTGAGCTCCAGACGCTCGCCCAGGGCGAATCCGTCACCCTCACCGGCCGTGTCGCGCGCCTGACGTCGCCGCAACAGGTACATACGCAGCGGCCATTCTCGGATGACGAGGTTCGCGAGCAGATCCGCTCCATCGACCTCGCGGTCGGCTCTGCCACCTCGTTCGGCATCCCCATGCACCCCGTGCCCGGCGGGCTGCGCCTCTCTCTGTATGCGCCTTTCGATGAGCCGCTTACACCACTTGCCTGCGGCGATCTCGTGACCGTGTCAGCGACGCTTCGCCCACCCGAGCGTTACCGCGACCCCGGCGTGTGGAACAGCCCTGCCTGGATGCTGAGCCAGGGCATCGGCGTGATCGGCTCCGCAAAGCAGGAGAAGCTCACCGTCCTGGGCCACACCTCAAAGCGCGGCCTTCCCTGCCTCCTCCATGCAGCACAGACCGCCGGCAGCGATCGCCTGCTGGCATTCGGCGCGACTCCGGTGCATGCACTGCCCGCATGGCTCACGCTCGATCGCGACGATGCCGCCATGCTCGCCGCTATGGTGACCGGCGATCGCACCTACCTCGACAGCGCACTCCGCACTCCCTTCGAACGCACCGGCTCCTTTCACCTGCTCGTGGTCTCCGGGCTGCACCTCGGCATCTTTGCCGCTGTCGTGTTCGCGCTCGGTCGTCGCCTGCGATTGCCCCGGCTCCCACTTACGCTGCTCACCATCACGCTCTCCTTCGCCTACGCCGTGCTCACCGGCTTCGGCCAGCCGGTGCAGCGCGCGCTCGCCATGGTGTCGCTCTATCTCATCGGCCGTCTGCTCTATCGCGATCGCCGCGGGATGAACAGCCTCGGCTTTGCCATGCTCTGCCTGCTTGCCTTCGCGCCGCACGCACTGCTCGACAGCGGCCTCGAGATGACGCTGCTCACGGTCGTGGCCGTCGCGGGCCTCGCCGCTCCGCTGCTGGCACGCAGTCTTCATCCGTTCGCGCTCGCCGCACGACACATCTCCGTCGTCGGCATGGACACCGCGTTCGAGCCCCGCCTCGCGCAGTTCCGCGTCACGCTGCGCCTCATCGGCGAGCACCTGGATCGCCTGCTGCCGAGGCGCCTACGACGGCGCCGCCCCTCGCAGCGGCTGCTGGCGCTCGCCGTCCGCAGCCTGCTGCACTTCGCCGAACTCTGCCTCGTCTCCGCCGTCATCGAGCTCGTCATGCTGCTGCCCATGGTGGCCTACTTCCATCGCGTGACGACGCTCGGCCTGCCGGTCAACGTGCTGATCGTGCCCGCGCTCACGCTGCTGCTTCCGGCCGCGCTGCTCACCATGGCCGCGCTCCTGCTCACGCCGTCGCTGGCATGGCTGCCAGCCGCAGCGAGTGCGTCCCTGCTGCACGCTGTACTGGCGGTGGTGCGTACCTTCAGCCAGCTCCGGGTCAGTGAGTGGCGTCTCGCCGGACCACGCACACCCGGCGTGCTCGCCTTCGCGCTGCTGCTCGCAGCGGCTGTCTGGCTGGTGCGTGCGCGCCATCGCTTCGCCGTGCCCCTGGCCGCGCTCGCCATGATCGCCGCCGTACTCGCAGCGCTCATCTCACCATCGCTCAGTCACAGCTCTCACGCGCTCGAGGTCACAGCGATCGACGTCGGCCAGGGCGACTCGCTGTTCGTCGTCACTCCGGACGGCCACACATTACTGGTCGATGCCGGCGGTCCTGTGGGCGGCGCGCACGCCGGCCGCTTCGACCTGGGCGAGAACGTCGTCAGCCCCTATCTTTGGAGCCGCGGCGTGCGCCGCCTCGATGCGGTCGCGCTCACCCACGCACACAGCGATCACATGGGCGGCATGGCTGCCGTGCTGCGCAACTTCCACCCACGCGAGCTCTGGGTCGGCCACAACCCACCGACGCCCGCCTACAAGGCCCTCCTCGACGAGGCGTCTCAACTCGGCATTCCCGTTCGCAGCTTCTCCGCCGGGCAGGCTCTCCCCTTCGGCGCAGCCTCGATCGACGTGCTCTCCCCGCGCGCCGAGTACGAGCCCGGCCCCAACGCCAGCAACAACGATTCGCTTGTGCTGCGCCTGCGCTATGCCGGACACGCAGCACTGCTCGAAGGGGACGCCGAAGCCCCGAGCGAAGCCGCGATGCTCTCGCTCCCTGCGGACGCGCTCTCGGCCGATCTGCTCAAGGTCGGCCACCACGGCAGCAAAACGTCCAGCATCCCACCCTTCCTCGCACGCGTTGCGCCGCACTACGCCGTGATCTCCGTCGGCCCTTTCAACAGCTATCACCATCCCCGTTGGGAGACGCTCGACCACCTCGAAGCGCAGGGCGCGCACACCTGGCGCACCGATATGCTCGGCATCTCCACCTTCCTGCTCGACAGCGATGGCGTGCACCCGCAGCCGTCACCCGCGTTGCCCGAATGAAACTGATGTGGTCCATAGGCAGTCATCCGCGCCGCCAGGCGAGGGATCGTTTTAGGGGTGCGCCGCATCTTTTCTAGGTGTAGAGTGCTGCGAAACCTGGCACGCACTCGAGAGGGGTCCTGCATGCGATCGGAGACAGACAACAGCACAAAGGCAAGCGCTCCAGAGGCACGTTCCGTGCTCGAGCAGCAACGCGAAGAGCGCAACCTGCGGCGGCTGCAGCTCATGATGAACATGGTCATGGCCGTCATCGCGCAGGACGCGAGCCTTACCTACGAGGACGCACTCGAGATGATCAGCGACACCCGTCGCGCCGCCCTCGCCATGTTTCCCGACAAGGAGCTCGCCTATGAGCTGCTCTACCAGCCGCGGCTGCAACGGCTCATGCGCGAGCGCTTTCGACTGCAGTAGTCACACACCCGCTCACGGTCCGGGCGTGAGCCGCACGTTTTCGTACTCGTGCCGCAGGCTCAGATCCTCTTTCACCGTGAAGCACTCCCGAAACACGCGCCGGTTGCGCAGATCCAGGTAGTCGAGGCCCAGTCGCGGCCCGCTGCACGTCAGGTGAACGTAACCGTTCCAGCCTGCCTTTGTGTGTCCGTCGCTGAGCCGATAGTCACTGCGTGCATCGTAGAACTTCAACCCGCGACGGCTCCTCGGCTGCAGGCCACACTCCACCGGCATGCCGCCATGTCCGATGCACCGCGCAAATGCCGGAAAGCCACCGGGCGTGCGCCGCTGCTTGTAGATCGCCAGGCGGTGCTCGTGCCCATGCAGCCAGACGACCTGCTGCAGTGGTGAAAAGAACTCCGCGAGCTGGCGCGCCGGCCGCGGGTACAGATCGTCGTCGAACGCACTGGCGTACGGATGATGTGTAAGAATCACCGTCGCCTTCGGTCGCTCCTGTGGACGGACGACGGCGCGCAGCCACTCCATCACGCTCGGCTCCAGATGCCCATCCGCATGCACCCAGCTCAGCCGGTTCATGCCGGGAATCCATCCCAGCACCGGCAGCCCGACGGAGTTATAGCCGGTGTCGAGCCCCAGGATGCGCCAGTGCTCTGACTCGAGCGCGAAGTAGCTCGCCTGCTGCGCTGTGCCATCGCCGGTATCGCAGTACGGCAGAACGGAGCGAAAGAACGGCTCGCCTCCGCCGTACATCTCGTGATTGCCGGGGATCGCGAAGGTGCCCACCCTGCCGCGCGGCCACGCGACCGGCGCGTACGCATTCACCCGCTCACCCAGAAAGTTGCCGCGCACCTCGTGTTCGTCACCGACGTAGTAAATATCGCCGAGGTGAACGGTATAGTCCGGCTCGCATGTCTCGATGGACTCGGCGACCTGCGCCGCTTCCTGCGTGCCGGTCCCCCAGTCCGCTGCAATCGCCAGGTGCACGGTTCCGTTGCCATGCAGTGTGCGCATGTCATGCACGCCGGTCGCCGCGCCCTGGTACGCGGGATACGGACCGAAGCGGGGCCGCAGCATCTGCTGCACATAGCTCGACAACCAGCGCCAGCTCTGGTTGGGAAGAAACGCAGCGAGCCCGGGCCGCGGCAGCACCGGCGCCAGCCGCGTGACGCGCCGCTGGTAAAACGACAGCAGCCGCGAGCGCCCGAACAGCGGCAGGTTGCTGCCGCGCGCAATCACGGATGGCTTGCGGGCGCCGCGCATGCGCCGTCTACGCTTGCGGTCGAGTGCCATTCTGCCCGCTGGACGGGCTTTTACCTCGCGACTGCGCTGCGGCTACTTGGTTTCGATGCTGGTCAGCCGCAGCGTGATGGTGCCCCAGAATAGCCGGGCGCGCATCTGCACGGGTAGATGACGATTGTCATCGGAGTACCAGATCCAGATATTCCCGCGGTTCTTCACCACGCCCGCATCGGCCGTCGGCTCCACCCGGATGGTCTGAAACGTGCCCGCCACGGTCTTGATCTCCTCCCGTGCCTCGGGTTTGAAGGTCACGCCCACCACGCGCATTGCATCCGCCAGCGGCATCGCAAAGCTCTGCCCGACTTCGAGGTGCTGCGCACCCGCGATGAAGATCGCCGACATCAGGTCAGTGACGCATGGCGGAATCGGTGCTTCCTGGTGCCGGTTCGTGGCCTTCAGGATGTTCTTCTCATCCAACACCTGCCGCTTCGCGCCGTATTGGAACTGCAGTGTGCTCGTGATCTGCCGCCGCCCCTCCAGCAGTTGCTTGGAAAAGTACTGCGAGCAGCCTGTCTTCCTCTCGAACGAAGATTGAAACCGATCCGCCACCTTGAATAGCAGGCTCACCGCGCCGATTGAATCGCCGTTCGCGCGCACGTGCTGCGTGTTTCCATCGCTCTCGAGATAAAAAGTGGCCGTGCCAGCCGGGAACACGCGCCAGTCCACGCTGTAGGCCAGCGTCTCTTTCTGCGGCAGGTACTGCTGCTGTGGCGGCGGCAGCGGTGGCAGTTGCTGTGCGAACAGTGCGCTCGTCAGCAAGAGCGCACAGGGGAGAAGGAGCAGTCGCCTCAAGCAAGGTCCTCGCGCATGGTGTCCTTTCCCGCCAGCAAAGAAATGAACTACTGAGTCGGCAGCAGCGCCCGGCCCCAGACGAACAGCCGGACCAGGAGAACCACGTAAATCGTCGCAGTGCCCAGGGCGGCATTGTACTCGCGGTGCTTGCGGTAAAGCGCCCCGGAGAACCCTCGGTCACCCGCCTCCACACCTTCCGTCAGCGCCGGACGCAGCCGCGGAATCAGCCGCGGCACGCGCCGCGCATACTCGTCAAAGCCACTGAACTGCGTGCGCAGATAGCGCTCTTCATCGCGAATCACCGGTACATAGATCACCGTAAACAACACCGCCAGCACCAGCGCCACCCACCAGCTGTGCGCCGCAACCGCGAAGCCAAACGCGATCAGCATGGAGCCGAGATACAGCGGATTTCGCGTGTACGCGTACGGACCCGTCGTCGTCAGCTCCGCATTCTTCTGCACGTATCCGGATGCATACGCGCGCAGCAGCACACCGGGCACCACCCCGATCAGGCTCCACAACAGCGAGTGCACAGATGGGTGCGCGGTCAGCAGGTAGTACAGCGCGAACACGAAGCCCATCGGCACCCGGATGCGCCGCGCCACGCGGCTCCAGCTAAGGTTCACGCGTGTTGCTCCGCATGCAACAGTTCGCCTGCTGCTTCGAGGACTTCCTCGCTCGTAATGGTCAGCAGCCCCGCCTCGGGTTCGCTGCGTCGTGCGTGATCGCGCCGGCTCTCCGGATGCCGCAGCACACGAAACGGCACGCCCCACGGACCATTGCGCGCAGGATCGGTCGGGCCATAGATGCCGACGACCGGGCGCCCGAGCGCGCACGCCAGGTGTACCGGCCCTGTATCGCCGCCGATCACGATCGCACTGCGTCTGGTCATTGCGATCAATTCTCCCATGCTGGTCGCGACTGCGAACGCACGGCTCTCACTTGCCAACACCACTGCATCGGCGATCGCCTCTTCACCGGGCGCGCGATTCACCGCAACGCGATAGCCCCGCCTCGCCAGCGCTGCGGCGACCGCGCCGTAACGCTCTGCCGGCCAGCGCTTCGCGCCCCAGCCCGCGCCCGGATGCACCAGCGCCAGCGGCTCTCCACCAGGCACGAGCGATGCCACACGCTCCTCCGCCGCGTCATCGATCGGCAACGGCGGCAGCACCGGCAACAGCACACGCCCTACCGCGGCTGAGACAACCTCGGCCGCCTGCTCGATCACATGCGTGCCGCTCGTCGGCACTCGCTGCGCGAAGAACCACCGCGCCGGCGCCTCGCGTGGGGATGCCTCACCCACCAGCCGTGCATTCGACGCACGCCCGATCAAAGCAGAACGCACAGCCCCCTGCAGATCGATGGCGATGTCGTATCGCTCTCGACGCAGCGCACCGCGCAGCGCCTTCATCTCCGACCAGGTCGTTGCCGAGAGCGGACGCCGCGCCCAGCTCCGCGCCGGTGCAATGTGGATACGGTCGACCAGCGGCATCGATGGCGTATGCGGCTGCGCACCGCTCTCCGCCGATAACAATGGCGCCCAGCGCGGCTCGATCACCCATCCGATATGCGCCTCCGGCAGCGCCGCGCGGAGTGCCGCCACGGCAGGCATCGCATGCAGCACGTCACCCATCGCACCAAGCCGCACAATGAGCAGCCGCGCGTGCTCGCCGGTCGGACTGTGGGTGTGTGTCATCGCTCGACGGGGTAAGACAAACTCCGATTCTCTCACGCTGGCTGCGTCGCCCGCAGCCGCTGCTCAAGCGCCGAAAGCGCCACTCCCTCGTCCTCGAGCACCACGCGCAGCGGTGCTGTCAGCACCGGCGCAACCTGTTCCAGCCGCGCTCGCGGTTCGCTCGCCAGCCGCACTGCATCCTTCTCCGTCGTCACGAAGCACGCGGCCTTGTGCGACCTCGCCAGCGCGATCAGTTCCTCTACATCACGGCGAGTGAACCGATGGTGATCGCGCCAGTGCCGCGAAGCGCCGGTGACCACACCCTCAGCCCGCAGCTGCTGTTCGAACTCTGCCGGCCGCGCAATCGCGCTGAACACCACCGCGGCTCCAGGCAGCGTGGGAACCAGCAGCTCACGACGCATGAACCACACGGCTGCCTCGGGTCGCATGTAACTCCGCACACGCTCCTGAAGATCGCGGTCCCCTGCGCGCAGCACCACGACATCCGCACGCCGAAGCGCCGCCAGCGGCTCGCGCAGCCTTCCCGCCGGCAACAATGCACCGGTCAGGTCCGATCGATGCAGCAGCACGATCTCCGCATCACGCGCGAGCTGCCTATGCTGCATGCCATCATCGAGCACGTGCACGTGGTGCTGGCCCTCATCGAGCGACGCCTCTGCCATGCGTCCCGCCTCGGCCCGCTCCGCCGCGACAAACACCGGCACCTCCGCAGCACTCGCGATCAGCACCGGCTCATCGCCGAACAGCCGCGCCGCATCCGGCCGCGCCGTCTCAACGCGCGCTGCCCGCCCCGTGCTGCGACCGTAGCCGCGCGACAGCACATCGACTGACCAGCCACGTTCCACCAGCGCTCGCGCCAGCAGGATCGTGAACGGTGTCTTGCCCGCGCCCCCGACCGACAGATTGCCAACACTGATCACCGGCCAGCGCAAGCGCGCCACCTCGCGCGTACCACGCCGGTAGCGTGCATCGCGCACCGCCAGCCCCGCTCCGTACAGAGCAGACAGCGGCAGCAACGGCCAGCGACGCAGGTTCACGGCTCGCCCTCGGTCATCAGTGCAAGCACGGCACGGAGCGCCCGCTCCGTCGCACCGGCCTGCTCCGCAAACACTGCCTGCCCGCGTAGTCCCATTGCGCGCGCGGCTTCAGCATCGGTCAGCAGCGACCCGAGCACTTCTCCCACCTCCGCACGTGTCACGATGCGCAGCGCTCCCGCAGCACGAAGCGTCTCGGCCACGCTGCGAAAATTCTCGACATGCGGGCCCATCACCACCGGCACTGAGCAGCGCGCCGGCTCCAGCGGATTGTGCCCGCCCGCGTCCGTCAGGCTGCCACCCACAAACGCCACCGCGGCCAGCCCGTACACCGCGCCCAATTCACCGATCGTGTCCAACAGAAAGACACTGCCCTGCGCGATCGCTTCGCCCGCCCAGCGCGATCGTTCGATCAGCGGCAGCCTGCGCTCGCGAACCAGCGCGGCGACGTGTGCGAAGCGCTCCGGACGCCGCGGCGCCAGCACCAGCACCGCCCCGGGCACGCGCGCCGCAATCGACGGCCACGCATCGAGAAGCACACATTCCTCATCCTCGAGCGTCGAGCCGGCCACCAGCACACGCGCGTCCGCCGCGAGTTTCTGCCGCATCTGCTCCACCAAGGGCGCCGACCGTGGCGGCCGCGCGTCGTACTTCAGATTGCCGCCCACCTCCACGCGCTCTGCGGGCACACCGATGGCGACGAAGCGCCGCGCATCCTCCTCCGACTGTGCCTGCACCAGCGACAGCATGCTGAGAAACGGCCGCCACATCCGCTTCAGTCGCAGATAGCGCGGCAGGGAGCGATCCGACACGCGCGCATTCACGATCGCCACTGGCACACGCTCGCTGTGCAGTTCCTGGAGCAGGTTCGGCCACAGCTCGCTCTCCGCCAGCACCAGCAGTCGCGGCCGCAGCACGCGCACCGCATCGCGCACTACCCACGGCAGGTCCAGCGGGAAATAAAAACAGCGTGTCGCCCCGAAGCGCTCCCGAGCCATCTGCTGACCAGTGCGCGTCGTCGTCGAGATCACGACAGCTCCCTGCCCCAGCCGCGCATCCAGCTCTTCGACCAGCCGCGTGATCGCCACCACCTCGCCGACCGACACAGCATGCACCCACACCTGCTGTCGCCCGCTCTGCATCCGCGCCACGCGCGACGCACCCTCGCCCAGCCGCTCGCGCAGACCATCGCGCCATCTCGGCCGAACGACACTCAGCGGCACAAACAGTGCGCACGCTGCAAGCAGCACCAGGTTGTAGAGAAACAGGATCACGAGGGCTGCCCGCAGACTACAGGGGAGCCGCCCCGGACGCTACGGCTCGGCTCCCGCACGCTCTATTGCGCCGTCTAAACTCTCACGATGACTGCCCTGAATCCCGAAGACATTTGCAGCAGCGGAGTGCTCTAATCATGCGTATGCGGATCGCCGCTCTCCTGCTCGCCTCGCTTGCCGCTGCTGCTCCCCTGCTGGCGCAGCATGCACCTCCGGCCGCATTGGCTGCCGACCAGTACCCCGCCTTCACGCGCGACGCGCAGGACCACCTCACCATCGCGGTCGATCCGTACGATACAGGGCAGAAGGCCTCGATTTTTCGCCTCAACTACCCCACGGTGAACATCATCCCAATTCGCATCATCATCACCAACGACGGCGACACGCCGATCTCGCTTGAGAACGCGCGCATTCACTTCATCGGTGCATCCGGACAGAAGGTACTCGCAGCCGAGCCGCGCGATGTCGAACGCGCCATCGACCGTGAGCCAGATCCGCGCCGCGCCATTCCCATCGGCCCCTTCAAGATCGGCGGCAAGGGCAAGAACCGCGACAAGCAGGTCGAAGAGGACTTCTCCAACTTCGAATACAACGCACTCGCCGTCGAGCCGCACACCACACGCGCCGGCTTCCTCTTCTACGACCTCGGCAGCGTGCAGAACCCGCTGGCCGGAGCGCACCTCGAACTACGCCGCATCGAAACAGCCGACCACCGCGAACTCTTCGCGATCGACGTGCCGTTCGATCCCTACCTGAACAGCAAGGCCGCGCACTAAGCAGGCTAGACGCCTTTTTTTT
>NZ_JBMGJV010000063.1:0-12506 GCF_051025295.1 Candidatus Dedyshia acidiphila
TTTTTTTCCGCTGCACTGAGAGGGAGAAGGTTTATGGCACTCACCCGGCGGCAGTTCCTCTATCGAGTCGGCCAGGCGGGCGGCTACGGAGCTGCCTTCACAATGCTGCAGACGCTCGGGCTCCTGCCCGTTGCGGCCACATCGGCGCAATCTGTTCGCGCCGTCCCCGGCCACGGCAAGCGTCTTGTCATCCTCGGCGGCGGCATCGCCGGACTGGTCGCTGCATACGAGGCCACGCGCCTCGGCTACACCTGTACCGTGCTCGAGGCACGTGAGCGCGTCGGCGGCCGCAACTGGACCGTGCGCCGCGGTTCCAAAGTCGCCTTCACTGACGGCACTGAGCAGACCTGCAACTTCGACGACGGCCTCTACTTCAACGCCGGACCCGCACGTCTGCCCTCCATCCACACCCACATGCTCAAGTACTGCCGCGAACTGAACGTGCCGCTCGAGGTCGAGATCAACACCTCGCGGTCCACGCTGCTGCAGTGCGACAACCTGAACGGAGGCAAGCCCGTCGAGCAGCGCCAGATGGTGAACGACACGCGCGGTCACGTCGCGGAGCTGCTGGCCAAATGTATGCGCCAGGGTGCGCTCGATCAGGAGCTCGATGATGCGGACCGCGCCCGCATGCTCACCTTCCTGCGCCAGTACGGAGACCTGCAGCCCGACTACCGCTTCACCGGCACGGAGCGCTCCGGCTTCAGGGTCACCCCCGGCGCCGGCCCGCAGGATGGCGTCTCGCGCGATCCGCTGCCCATGCACGCACTGCTCGACGCTGATCTCTGGCAGGGCATGCTGACCGAAGACATCATCGATTGGCAGGCGACCATGTTCCAGCCGGTCGGCGGCATGGACCGGATTCCCGCCGCGTTCGAGCGTAAGCTCGGCAACGTCATTCGTCACCAGGCAGAGGTCAAGCGCATCCGCCAGAAGAATGACGGTGTTTTGGTTACGTATAAGGATCGCTCCAGCGGGCACGTCGAAACCATCACCGCTGACTACTGCATCTGTGCCATGCCGCTCACCACGCTCAAGAAGGTCGATGCCGACTTCTCACCACCCGTGCAGGCTGCGATCGATCGCGCCAGCTACGATTCGGCCTACAAGGTGGCCTGGCAGTCCCGCCGCTTCTGGGAGCAGGACGACCACGTCTACGGCGGCCTCTCCTTCCTGCGCCAGACCGTCGACGTTGTCTGGTACCCCAGCTACAGCCTCTTCTCCGAGCGTGGCGCGCTGGTTGCGGGCTACTCCATCGAGAACGGCACAGCGTTCGGTAAACTGGCCGGCATGCAAGCCAAGCTCGACGCCAGCCGTGCTGCAGTCGAGAAGCTGCATCCCGGCCGCGGCCATGAACTGCGCGATCCCGTCTACGTGAGCTGGGGCAACATACCGTTCAACCTCGGCTCGTGGATCAGCGGGTTTGGCCGTAGCGAAACGGAAGACTATCGCGTGATCACGCAGCCGGACCGCCGCGTCTACTTCGCGGGCGACCACACCAGCCACCTGGTCGGCTGGCAGGAAGGCGCTGCCCTCTCCTCCATCCGCGCGCTCAACTCTATCGCAGACCAGATCAGCCCCGGAGATCATCTTGCCTAACGTACGTTTCGCAGTTACCTGTGCCGCTCTCGCGCTCTCAGTGTTGCCTGTTATCCCCGCCGCCTCTGCACAGAGCAGCATCATCCGTGTGCCGCTGCCCGCCGGCTCCACCTTCCCGATCTCTCAAGGTGTCTGGGTGGGCAACACGCTCTACCTCAGCGGCATGCTCGATCCCGAGGTCGGCAAAACGCCCGCGAAGGACACCAAAGGCCAGACCGTCAGCGCGATCGAGGGTATCCAGAAGGCACTAGCGGAACAGAAGCTCACGCTCGCCGATGTCGTTATGATGCACGTCTATATCGCGGCCGATCCGACCACTGGAAAGATGGACTTCCACGGGTTCATGGATGGCTACACGCAATTCTTCGGCACCAAAGAGCAGCCAAAGAAGCCCGCCCGTTCCGCCATGCAGGTGGCCGCGCTCGCCGCGCCCGGCGCGCTGGTTGAAATCGAAGTGATCGCCGCTCGCCCCTGAGCCGCTGCTACTGCTTGGGACCGATCTCTGGCGGCCACAGCCAGGGCCGATGCTCCTGCTTCGCAGACTGATACGACTTCAGGAAGTCGACAAAGGGAAAGCTGCGAGCATGCCCTGCGAAGAAGCCGACGTCCGTGGAGAGATTGACAGCAAGAAGGAACACCGCCGCTCGCCGCCACGCGATATCGAACTGCGGTGCAGGCACATCAGACTGGGTTCGCTGGTTCCACCAGGAAGCCGCTATAACACATAGCGCTGCGTTCAGAGTCATCATCATGAGCCAGCGATAGCGGTCATACGCCGCAAGATTCAACGCAAGCGGAGCCATCGTGCTGAGCACGAAGTACCAGCGGACCGCTCGCCGGCCAGGACCCGCCAGTCGCCACGCCACCATCAGGAAGAAAATTGCGGTTGGTAAAAAGGCGATGACCCCCACTGCTTCGTTTCCCCACCAGTTGCCGGCGCTCATCAGCTTCATCATGCGCGCGCGGTTCTGGCCGTCGGACTCAGTGAGCATCGCTTCGAGCAGGACATCATAGGGCCGGAAATCGGTACGGGCGTCGATCTGGCGTTCAAGCACTGTGATCTGCACCGGCGTCATGCTGGGACCGCGAGCCAGTCCGAAGACCAGCACCCATGGCAGCGCTGCTGCCGTACTAATGGCTGCCCAACGCATCGCATGCGGACGCGTCGTCTCTGTCGCCCAGTACACAGCGCCCGTAAGTGACAACGGCAGAAATGCCAGCGCATATAGCTCGTGGAAGAGAACACCCAGAATTCCCGCAGCCAGCGCCCCTAGCAATTGCCACCGTGGGTTGCGCAATTGAAAGACCAGCAGCACGAGCAAGTAGTGCACAATCTCGAGGTAGCCCACAACATTCACCAGCAGGCTGACGAAGATGCCGCTGGCCAATAGGGCAGAGAACGAACCTAGCGCCAGCGCATCGAAACCGGAGCGTCGCACACTCCACGTCAGTAATCCCAGGAGCGCCGCCAGCAACAGAAATGCGAGCAGCGAGAAGACGAGGTAGTGGTTCACGGGGATGTGCAGCCGCCGGCACACTTCACCGAACATTCCGCGCCGTATGAAGCCGTTTCGATAATCAAGCTGGGCCTGTGTTGCCGGCCACGAATAGGGCATCCGCAGCCCCTTCAGCACGGCAGTAATCGCAGCAAACACAAGCAGCAGGCGGTAGAAGCGGCGCTCGTCGCGAAAGGCGCCGGCCAGGGTCGAGATCGTCAGGTGGTCACTCCTCATCAGCCTGCGCTCCGGCGTGGACCTCGCCCGCGCAGATGCCCGGGTCAGAGTATCAAGCCCATCGCGTGACCGAAGAAAGGGTTCGAGCCCGTCGTCATGACGCGCATAGCGATCGGCCTCGCTGGTGTTCAGCTCATGCGCGTCTTCGCCTGCTGCTGTTGCATCTGCTGGATCTGCAACAGCGGCGACGCCAGTGGCAGCGGATCGTGCACCCGCTCCACCACCACCGACCAGTCCTCCGGCACGGGCGTCGTCTCGTCGAAGGATGGCGCCTTGTCGAAGGCCTCCACGTGCACCGCCACACTTAACTCGCTCTCCGTCTTGCCGCGGTACACGCCGTGTGTCGGCGGCACATCGGCATAATCGCGGCCGATAGCAGTGCGAATGTGCCGGTCCTGCGCGATCACGTTGTTCGTCGGGTCGAGACCAAGCCAGCCAAGCTGCGGCAGAAATGCCTCCACCCACGCGTGCGTTGCGCTCGGCGCACTGCGTTCGTCTCCGTCATTTGCGGCGACGATGCCGTCCGCCGGTGCGTGGTAGAGATAGCCGCTCACATAGCGGCACGGAATGCCCACCATGCGCGCGAGCGCGATCATGATGTGCGCGAAGTCCTGGCACACACCGCTGCGCGATGCCAGCGCAACGTCGATGGGCGAATCGACATTCGTGCTGCGTGTCTCATACTCGAAGCTGCTGTAGACGCGCTCCGTGATCTCGAGCAGCAGCGACAGTGGATCGCCGCGCCGCGCGATATTCCACTCTGCCGCAAGCGCGCGCAGTGCATCGGTCGGCACTGCGAACGTACTCGGCAGCAGCATCTCCCAAAAATCGTCCTCAGCCAGCAGCCGGTCCAGCTCAGTCCACGCGTCCGCCCCCAGCAGAGTCGGCACCGGGCCAAGCGGCTGCTGCTCCACCAGCGCATGCGCCACGATGACGAGCTGCCGGTGGTCGCCCGGTATATCGAAGTGGTGCACCTGGTTGCCGAGATGATCGCGAAACGAGAAGACGCGACACCGCGGACTCACCGACAGTGAGAACGTCAGGCAGCGCTGGTTGCCATCGCCTCGCGGCTGCATGCAGATTTCCATCGCTGTCTCGCACACGGAATGCGAGTAATCAAAGCGCGTCAGATGCTGGATCGAGTAGTACTTCATCAGCTCATCGCCAGTGCAGTTTGAATGGAGTACTGGATGTACAGCCGGAACACCCCCTCGTGCACCTGGCGGCACTGCTGCAGGATGTTTGCGAGATACGCTGCCAGATCCTCCGCAAGCACCTCCGCCATGTCGACAAAGCTGAGCGAGGCCTGCAGCCGGCCGGAGATACGCGCCAGCTCGTCCGAGACATGCATGCCGCTTCTCGACGCAATCGCCAGCAGCGCGCTGCGCAGGCAATCCACCGAGTAGCGGACAGAATGCGGGAAGTCCGCATTCAGCAGCAGAAATTCAGTGATGCGCTCAGGCGTGAAGTCCGCAGTGTGTGCGTGGCAGTAAGCCTCAAAGGCGCTGCACGAGCGCAGCATGCCCGCACCCTCCAGGAAGTCGTAACTGCCATGCGTGTCATTCTGCACCAGCGCCCGCTCTTGGTAGTCCACATCGAGCAGCGTCGCCGTCGCCGCCGCCCGCTCGATATACCGGCCAAGCTGGATGAACTGCCAGCCCTCGCCATGGCTCATCGTGGAGTCGGTCACTCCCTGGAACAGGTGCAGGTCCATCAGGATGCTGGGCAGAAAGCTCGTCAGCGCATTGAAGGATGCGACCTCGCGCTGCGCGGCCAGCATGCCGTGGTAAAGCCGATTCAACTGCTGCCACTGCTCAGAGCTCAGCTCGTCGCGCACCTGCCGCGCGTTTTCCCGCGCCTGCGCAATGCAGTTCACAATCGCCGCGTGGCCGTCATGGCTGAACGTCAGCGCGTGGGTCAGCTCGTAGAAGTCCCCAGTCCACGCCGTCTTTGCCGGGTGCCCCAGGCACGCCAGCACGCGACGCCAGCGCCGCTCGAGCCCCAGGTTCGGCGTCGTGCTCGCCTCGTCCAGCATCAGGCTCATGTTCACGTCGATCAGGCGCGCCGTGTGTTCGGCGCGCTCGAGATAGCGGCTCATCCAATACAGGCTGTCTGCGACGCGCGAGAGCATAGTTAGTCGTTCACCACCCAGGTATCTTTGCTGCCCCCGCCCTGCGAAGAGTTCACGACCAGCGATCCCTCTTTCAGCGCGACGCGGGTCAACCCGCCCGGCACCACCGTCGCCTTGTCGCCAAACAATATGTAAGGACGCAGGTCGACGTGTCGCGCCTGAATGCCGCCATCGAGCAGGCACGGCGCGCGGGAGAAATCAAGCGTGGGCTGCGCAATGTAGTTGCGCGGATCGGCCTCGATGCGCGCGCGAAACTCCTCGCGCTGTGCAGCAGTACTCTGCGGCCCGATCAGCATGCCGTAGCCGCCGGACTCACCCACCGCCTTCACCACCAGATTGTCCAGGTTCGCGAGCGTGTGCTGCCGCTGCACTGGATCCGTCATCAGGAACGTCTCGACATTGTTGAGCAGCGGCTCCTCGCCCATGTAGTAGCGGATGATCTCCGGCACATACGCATAGATCGCCTTGTCATCCGCCAGCCCGGTGCCGAACGCGTTCGCCAGCGTCACATTGCCCGCACGATAGGCATTGAACAGTCCGGCTGCACCCAGCATCGAGTCTCCACGAAATGACAGCGGATCGATGAAGTCATCATCCACGCGCCGGTAGATCACGTCGACGCGCTTTAGCCCTGCGGTCGTCCGCATGTAGACCACGTTGTCGTGAATCACGAGGTCGCGGCCTTCAACTAACTCAATCCCCATCTGGCGCGCGAGATAGGTGTGCTCGAAGTAAGCCGAGTTATAGATTCCCGGTGTCAGCACCACGATCGTCGGCTCCGGCCGCCCCTCGGGAGCCAGCGAGCGCAACGTCGCCAGCAGCACCTGCGAATAGTGCTCGATGGGCCGCACGCCGTAGGCGCGAAACAGCTCCGGGAAGATGCGCTTCATCACGCGCCGGCTGGTCAGCATGTAGCTCACGCCGCTCGGCACGCGCAGGTTGTCTTCCAGCACCACAAACTCGCCAGAATTCAAGCGCAGCAAATCTGTGCCGCTCACTGCGACGTAGATGTTGCGCGGTACCTGCAATCCGCGCATCTCCCGCCGGAAGTGCCGGCACGTGTACACCACCTCGCGCGGCACCTTGCCGTCAGCGAGAATGCGGCCCTCGTTGTAGACGTCGTGCAGAAACATGTTCAGCGCCGCGATGCGCTGGATCAGTCCGCGCTCGATGTGCGTCCACTCTGCATTGCTCACGATGCGGGGCAGCACGTCATAGGGAAACACGCGCTCCGTGCCCTGCTCCTGTCCGTACACCGTGAACGTGATCCCCTGCGTCAGGAACGACAGGTCCGCCGCTTTTTTGCAGCGCTCGATCTCTGCCTGCGGCATGCGGGCGAACATCTCGAGCAGCCGTTGATAGTGCGGCCGCACCTCTCCCGTGCGCCCGAACATTTCGTCGTACGCGCCATCCAGCTGGTAGTTCCGCAGAATGGCGGACCGGTAGCTCTCGTTGTCGTTGAACAGCCGGCTCTGGCCCAACTCCATCTCGACCGTCATACGGTCACTCCGGCCTCGACTTCGCTCACCACGCGGAAGCTCTTCAGCTCCGCGGCGCCGAAGGCCGTGGTCAACGCGACGTCGGAGGCATCGCGGCCGGTCGCCATCAGCACGCGACCCACGCGCGGCCAATAGTTGCGTGCGTCCAACGTCCACCACTGGCCGCCCAGGTACACCTCGAACCACGCGCTGAAATCCATGGCGTTCCCAGACGCAGGCACGCCGATGTCACCCAGATACCCCGTCGCATAGCGCGCCGGAATGTTCATCGCGCGGCAGAAGGTGATCGCCAGATGCTGAAAATCGCGACAGACACCGCGCCGTTCCGTGAACACGTCGAGCGCTGTCTTCGTCGGCCGCGCGAAGTGGTAGCCGAACATCACCTTCGTGTTCACCCAGCGGCAGATCGCCTGCACCCGCGGCCAGCCCGGCGCCTCAGCGCCGAACAGTTCATGCGCTACCGGCGACAGCAAGTCCACCTCGCAGTAGCGGCTGTTCAGCAGAAACTGCAGCGTCTGCGTGGGCAGATCGGCCACGGTATGCTCTTCGGCGCCCCAGCCCTCCAGGTCCAACATGCCGCTGTCTTCGATCAACGTCGAACCGTGCAGCCGCACCATGCCCGCCGGCAGTTGCAGGCGCGCGCAGCGGTTGCCGAAGGAATCGACGTAGTCGTCCTTCCCAATGCCGGGCGACAACTCCAGCACATCCGGCTCGCACAGGTCGCGGAGCCGCGACGGATGCACGTACAGCATCGCCACCATCGCCACATCGCGCGTCGTTTCGAATTCGAGGTCGTAGCCCAGTCGTATCTTCATCGGCGAAGCTGCTCTTCCACTACGGTCAGCTCGCTTCGAACGACAGGGGTCGAGGCGGGTACACGGCCGCTTGCGGCGCGGGCCGGCCGGGAGCGCCAAAGCTCCGGGGGACTAGGATGCCACATTCGCACCTTGTGTGCGCTTTTCTTCTGTGCCCCGTAGCAATTCTCACCCGCCTGCGCGACCATGGACCCAGATGACCTACTGCCTTGGAATCATGACCCGCGAGGGTCTCGTCATGGCCTCGGATTCGCGCACCAATGCCGGATACGACCAGGTCAACGTCTGCCGCAAGATGCACACCTTCGTCGTGCCCGGCGAGCGTGCCTTCGTGCTGCTCACCAGCGGAAGCCTCTCGCTCACGCAATCCACCATCACGCTTTTGCAGGATGAGTTTCAGCAGGGCCGCGGCCTCGCGCAGGTCGACTCCATGTACTCGGCCGCGCGCGTACTCGGCGAAGCCGTGCGCCGCGTCTCGGATCTCGACCGCGCCGCGCTCGAGCGCGATGAGTACAACTTCAACATCCACCTGCTGCTCGGTGGCCAGGTCAAGGGCGCGCCGCCCGCGCTCTACTGCATCTACCCGCAGGGCAATCCGCTCAGCGCCACGCAGGATTCGCCGTACCTGCAGATCGGCGAAGTGAAGTACGGTCGACCCATCCTCGACCGCGGCATCGTCTATGACCAGACGCCGCTCGAAGTGGCTGCGCTCTACGCCATGCTTTCATTCGACGCCACCATTCGTTCGAATGTCACCGTAGGTCCACCGCTCGAACTGCTCGTCTATCGCGATGGCGCACTCGACTTCAACGAGTACCGTCGCTTCGCTGCGGACGATCCTGAGTTGACCGACCTGCACGCGCGCTGGGAGTCTGTTCTGCGCCGCGCGGTCGAAGACCTGCCGCGCCTTACCCTCGAGGATCGCCCGGCCCCGATTCAGCAGGCACTGCTCGAACCCGCGCAGCGCTAGAGGAAGGGCTGCTCGCCCTTCAGATAGCGCGTCGTGAACGGATGTCCCGTCGCGCGATAGCTCTCTTCGACCAGCTCCTTCACCTCGTCCGACTCACCCAACGTCAACGCCAACAGCGACGGCCCCGCGCCGCTCAGGCACACACCCAACAGCTCCGGATGCTGCAACGCAAGCATCGCGCCCAATCCAGGCACCAGGTCGCGGCGATAGGGCTGGTGCAGCCGGTCGATCATCGCCTCGCGCAGGCTCTGTGGCTGCTCGCTTTCAAGCGAGCACAGTAGTAGCGCCAGCCGCTGCATGTTGCTCACTGCATCGCGGAACGGCACATGTGTCGGCAACACCTCCCGCGCGCGCGACGTGGTCAGTGCGTAGTCGGGCGTCAACACCAGCAGCCGTATCGACTCCGGCCACGGCAGGCTCACCGCGGTCACGGTGCCATCGTCCGCCTGGCAGCTCACCGTCAGGCCACCCAGCATCGCCGCGGCCACATTGTCCGCGTGCCCTTCAAGCGCTGCAGCCACCGCGAGTAGCGGTGTAGGCCCTAGCGAGACGCCGCTCGCCAGCTCAAACAGCCGCAGCCCCGCCACCGTCGCTGCGGCACTTGAGCCCAGCCCGGAGCGTGGCGGAATCTGGCTGCGCACCATCACGTGCAGCGAGGGAAGCGGCCGCGCGTACTCGTGCCGCAGATGATTGAAAGCGTCGTGAATGAGGTTGTCGCCCATCGGGTCACAGCCGATGAAGTCGAACGACACCTCGTCCATGCCGCTGCGCCGCTCCACCTCGAGGCTCAGGTAGAGATTCACCGCAACCGCGAGCGTGTCGAAACCGGGGCCCAGATTTGCAATCGACCCAGGTACGTGTATCTCCTCCGGGCCGTCCTGCCAAAGCAGTGCGTCGTCAGTCATGGCGGTCCTCAGTGGCCCTCTTGCTGGCCCTGTCCTCCCGCCCCATGCCGCTCCAGGACGTACGCCGTGTCCTTCAGCACATGCCCGGTCAGCATCGCGACGATCTCCGCGTCTCGCTCCACAAGCCCAGCTTGGCGCAGCTTGCGCAGCCCCGCCAGTGTCGTTGCCGATGCGGGCTCGCATCCGATGCCATCGCGTCCAATCGCCGCCTTGGCCTCTGCGATCTCCTCGTCCGTCACATCCAGCACCCGGCCGCCCGTCGATTCCACCCCGTGCAGTGCCTTCCGCCATGACCGCGGATTGCCGATGCGGATCGCCGTCGCGCGCGTCTCCGGATCGAGCGGCGTCAGCACCGCATCGGGTTGCGACTCCCGTTCGCGCCACAGCCGCGCAAACGGATTCGCGCCCGCCGCCTGCACCACGATCAGCTTCGGCGCGCGTTCGATCAGCCCCCACGCTAGCAGCTCGTCGAATGCCTTGCCGAACGATGCGCTGTTGCCCAGGTTGCCGCCCGGCACCACCAGGTAGTCCGGCGCGCGCCACCCGCGCTCCTCCATCACCTCGTACATGCAGGTCTTCTGCCCCTCGATGCGGAACGGGTTCACCGAGTTGAGGAAGTAGACCTCCTCCGGCGGCAGTGCTAGCAGCGTGTTCAGCGCGTCATCGAAGCTGCCATCGATCTGCACGATCTCCGCGCCGAAGTCGAGCGCCTGCGCCAGCTTGTTCTTCGATACCTGCCCCGACGGCAGATATACCCGGCCCACCATGCCCGCGCGCGCCGCATACGCCGCCAGCGACGCCGCCGTATTGCCCGTGGATGCGCACGCCACCACCTTCGCGCTGAGGTGCCGCGCCTCGGTCATCCCCGTCGTCATCCCCAGGTCCTTGAAGCAGCCCGTCGGGTTCCAGCCCAGATGTTTGAAGTGCAGGTGCGTCACATCCGCCCACGCCGCCGCGCGCTGCGCCCGCACCATCGGCACATTGCCCTCGCCAAGCGTCACCAGCTCATTGTTGTCGTACTCGGGCAGCGCCTCGCGGAAGCGCCACACGCCGCTCTTGTCCGCCGGCGCAAACGACCCGCGCCGCTCGCGCCACACCTGCTTCAACTCCGCAGGGCCCATCTCCGGCCGCGCGATCGCCACCTCCAGCAGCTCGCCACACTGCGGGCACGCCATCACCGGCGTGTGCAGCTCGAGCGTCGCACCGCACTGCGTTGATGTGCAGCGCAGATGCGTGTGCTGTGTGTCGACTGCCGCACTCACGCGCGTTTCCTCACGTGCACTCATGCACGTTTCCTGAGGATGGGGAGGCACAGCGGTGGTTGCACCAGGAAGTGCAGCTTGCCAATCTCGGACATCGCCGCGTCGAGCGCCTGTGGACTCGACGGCTCCAGCGTGATCGCAAACGGCAGCGCCTCGCGCGCGTGCCCCGGCAACTGCAGCACGGCATCCACGTTGATCGCGTACGTCGCCAAAACCTTCGTAATCGCCGCCAGAATGCCCGGCCGATCGCGCACCAGGAAGCGCGTGTAGTGCGGCATCACCAGGCTGCTTGAGACCGGCAGCCGACGCAGTGCGGGGCTCAGCGATTCAGACGACGGCGAGCCCAGCTTCGCCAGCGCCACCAGGTCGCTGACGACGGCCACTGCCGTCGGTCCGCCGCCCGCACCATTGCCGGAGAAGGTCGTCTCGCCGCCGTAGCGCCCGGTGCTGACGACGATGTTTTGCGGCCCCACCACCTGCGCATGCGGCAGCGTGCGCTCCACCAGCATCGGCTGCACCGCGATGTGCAGGCCGTCGCTCGTCACCTCTGCATGCGAGATCTGCCGGATCGTGCAGCCCAGCTCCGCCGCATACCCCAGGTCCACCGCCGTGATCGGTCGGATCGACCGGCACATCACGGCCTCCGGATCCACATCCGCGCCCAGCGCCACGCGGCTCAGGATCGTGATCTTCGCGCGCGCATCGTAGCCATCCACATCCGCGCTCGGATCGGCTTCGGCAAAGCCTGCGCGCTGCGCCTCGCCCAGCGCATCGGCGAACGGCAGCCCCGCATGCTCCATGCGCGTCAGGATGTAGTTACATGTGCCGTTCAGGATGCCGCTCACGCGAATCAGCGCATCGCCCGCCAAGCCCTCCTGCAGTCCGGAGAGCACCGGCACCCCGCCCGCAACCGAAGCACCGTAAGCCAGGTGCTGCCGCTGCCGGCACGCCAGCTCGCTCAGCGCGACGCCTTCCGCTGCGATCAATGCCTTGTTCGCCGTCACGACAGACTTGCCGCTGGTCAGCGCTCGGCGAATCCAGTCGCCCGCCGGGTCGAGGCCGCCCATCAGCTCCACAAATACGTCGACGTCCGACGCGAACACCTCGTCCGCGTTGTCTGTCCAGCGCACCGAGGCGGGCATCCAGTCCCCGCACTGCGCGCGCTTTTCCGCAATGCGCCGGTTCAGGACCCACGCGAGTTCGAAGCCCGGCGACGCATGCGCCTGCTCCACCAGGATGCGCGCCACCGCCGACCCCACCGTGCCGAACCCGGCAATCGCCACGCGCAACCGCCGGCCCGCTCCCCGCTCGCTCTGGCCCGCCGCCCCGTCCATCGCTTGTCCCCGCTCGCCTGCACCACGGCACGCAAGCGCGTCCCGTGTGCATGGCTTGGTGTGGTGTGCCTCCTGTTGTATCAGGGACCTGCGTGGGGACCAACCTCGCCGCTTATTGCACGGCGAGTTGCAGCGGTGTGGTCGTGGTCGTCCCCCTGATCAACGTGCCGAAAACCAGGGTGCTCGCTTTTCTGCTTGCGCTGAGTCCGCTCCTTCCGCAAAATCACCTTCACCTCCGGCCCAGTTCAGCAAAAAAAA
>NZ_JBMGJV010000064.1:0-12404 GCF_051025295.1 Candidatus Dedyshia acidiphila
TTTTTTCGCGAGGCTTACGACGCGGAGCTGGTGCTAAGCGAACTCTCCGAGCAGGCACGCCGCTTTACCGAAGCCGGACCACTGGTCGATCTCGTCAGCCGGCGCATCGCCGAAGTGCTGCACATTGGCCGCGTCGCCGTGTACCTGCGTCACGGGCGCAGCTTCGGCGTAGAACGCTGCCTGGGCCTGGACGGGGACGTGCCGAAGCGCTTCGAAGAGAGCTCAACGACTGTCCGCAATCTGTCGCGCTCGAACCAGCCCGCAACACTCTATCGCGAGAACCCGGATGGCTGGTTTTTGCTTGCGGACAATCGCGAGCGTGAGGCGCTTGAAACGCTTGGGACGGAACTGCTGCTCCCGCTCACGGGCCGCGATCGCCTGCTCGGCTTTCTCAGCCTCGGAGCCAAGCGCTCAGAGGAGCCCTACACGCCGTCCGATCTGCGCCTGCTGCAGTCTGTGGGCACGCAAGCCGGGCTTGCGCTCGAGATCAGCACGCTCGTGCATTCGCTCGCAAGCGAAGCCGCCCGCCGCGAACGCATCGACCGCGAAATTGAAATCGCGCGTGAGGTTCAGGAGCGCCTCTTTCCGCAGCACATTCCCACGCTGCCAGGCATCAGCCTGCATGGCGCGTGCCGGCCCGCGCAGGGCGTGGGCGGCGACTACTACGACATCCTCACGCTCGAAGGCGACCGGCTTGGTTTGGCTATCGGCGATGTCTCCGGCAAGGGCATCTCGGCTGCCCTGCTGATGGCCAGCCTGCGCGCCTCGCTCCGTGGCATGACTATGCAGAATCCCGATGACCTGGCATTGCTAATGTCGCGCGTCAACCGGCTGGTCTACGAGTCGTCTGCCACGAATCGCTATGCAACCTTCTTCTTCGGTATCTACGATCCGGCCACACGCCTGCTGCGCTACGTGAATGCCGGCCACAATCCGCCGTACGTTTTGCGCGGGAGCGAGTTGCATGCGCTCGAAGGCGGCGGCCCCGTCATCGGCCTGCTCCCGGATGCCGTCTTTGAAGAATGCGAGATTACGCTTGAATCCGGCGATCTGCTGCTGGCCTACACCGACGGGATCAGCGAAGCGCTCAACACGCAGGAACAGGAGTGGGGCGAGGAACGCATGCTCGCTGCCGCGCGCGAGCGCATGCCCGAGGACGCCAGCACTATCCTGCGACACATCGTCAGCGAGGCGGATCGCTTCGTGGCCGCCGCCCCGCAGCACGATGACATGACGCTTCTGCTGATGAAGCTGCAGACCGCTTCGGCCTGATCCTGATTTCACGTCGCTTCTGGCCCCGCAACTCGAGCGCGGTGTCCCTCGGACTGGATGTCGTCCCGTACGTTCCGCTAAAACCAATGCTCCGCGCGCTCGGCTACGCTGCGCACGCCTAACCCCAGCGCCGCACCTTCTTCAAACAGCGGAATCAGCTTGTCGAACTCCGGCCCTGAATGTGCTCCGGTCAGCAGGATGCGCACGGGATGGAACAGATCTTTGCCCTTCGCGCCAGTCTCCTGCTTGACCTCATTCATCAACGCCTTGAAGCGCTCCCCCGTCATCGGTCCGGGCTCACCGAGCACGCGCGCGACGAACGCACCGACCACGCTCTGCCCCAACTCGCTCGCCAGGATGGCTGCGTTCTCCGCGTCGGCGCGGGTACGCGCTGCATCCATGCCGAAGACGAACGAAGCCTTCGCCGGCAACTGATCCAGCCGATCGACACCCGGAAGAAAAACCGCGACCAGCCGCTCAAACCACTGGATGACCTCCACCGACGCCTTCGCTCGTGTACCAAGATATCCAGCGTTCTCGAAGTATGGCCAGGCCAGCGCAGCAACCTGCGGCAGTGGCCGCTGCTTCAGACAATGCCGGTTCAGCCAATCGAGCTTCGCCACGTCGAACACCGCGGGCGATGCCGTCACGCGCTCGAGCTTGAACTCGGCAATCAATTCCTCCGGCGTAAACGTCTCGCGCGTGCCGCCCTCCGCACCCCATCCAAGCAGCGCGAGATAGTTCATCAGCGCCTCGGGCAGGTAGCCCATCTCGCGAAAGCTGGCGATGGAAGTTGCACCATGCCGCTTCGAGAGCCGTTCGCGATCGCTGCCCAGGATGGTGGACAGGTGGGCAAACTGCGGGACCGGCCAGCCAAATGCCTCGTAGATGGCGACCTGCTTGGGCGTGTTCGAGACGTGATCATCACCGCGGATCACGTGCGTGATCTCCATCAGCGCGTCATCCACCGCGACCACGTAGTTGTAGACCGGCATACCGCTCGACCGCACCAGCACCGGATCGCTGACCGCATCCGCAGCAAACTCCACATCTCCACGAACCAAATCGTGGAAGCGGATCGGACGATCCGGAATACGTAGCCGGATCGCGAACAGATCACCAGCATCGGCACGCGTCTGCGACTCGGCGGCGCTCAGCCCCTGGCAGCGCCCACTGTAGACCTGCGGCAGGTGTGCGGCAGCAGCGGCAGCCCGTTCGGCTTCCAACTGCTCCGGCGTGCAGAAGCAGCGATAGGCCTTGTGCTCCGCCAGCAGGCGATCCGTGTGCTCTGCATAGATCGCCAGCCGCTCGCTTTGCCGGTATGGCGCATGCGGCCCGCCCATCTGCGGGCCTTCCTGCCAGGTCAGGCCGAGCCAGTGCAGGTCCTCGATCAGGAGGGACTCGAACCGCGTCTCCGACCGCTCTATATCGGTATCCTCGATGCGCAGAATTGCCGATCCGTCATGATGCCGTGCAAACAGCCAGTTGTAGAGGGCGGTCCGCGCATTGCCCACGTGCAGCATGCCGGTAGGTGAGGGAGCGAAGCGCACCCTCGGTCGATTGGCCGTCATATGCACTCGATGCTATCGCGTTTGCTTACAATGAATCAGCGACGGCACAACGCCAGATCGATCAGGCAGGAGAGAGCACGCAATGCCGCACATGGTCCAGGATTCACGCTACAAAAAAGAGATGGAGGGCCTGGATGAGCCGCCCTTCGACTCCGATTTCGGCAACAAGGTGTTTCACAACGTCTCCAAGCAGAGCTGGAGCGAATGGGTGGAGCGGCAGAAGATGCTGCTGAACGAATACCGCCTGCAACCATGGACCCGCGAGGCGCAGGAGTTCCTGGTTGAGCAGATGGAGCAGTTCTTCTTCGGCGAGGGTTCGGCGTTGCCACAGGACTACATTCCGCCAGCCGGCTAGTGGTGTTCTCCGGCGCGCAGGCGGGTGTTCCACTTCGCCCTCACGCGAGCGTTCCCTGATACACTCTGGGAGACCCGCCACACGTCGTCGGGACGTGGCTCAGCCTGGTAGAGCACTCGCTTGGGGTGCGAGGGGTCGGCAGTTCGAATCTGCCCGTCCCGACCAATCACTTCCTAACTGATCGTTTTCGCCGGCGCACCCAACGCCAGCAGGCTTCGCGTGCGCGCGATCAGCCGCTGAAGCGCGCGCATCACCCAGCGCACCGCCAGCACGGCAAGCAGCACCCCGATCAGCGCCAGCGTCGCCCCAATCAGCGGATGCACCGTGACCAGCCAGCTCAGCCCGACGGCGGCGGCATCTTCGGTCGTGCTCAGCGCAATGTTCGATACCGGCTCCGGACTCGGTGTGATGGCCGTGCGCACCGCTGTCTTGGATCCGTGTGCCGCCAGCGCAATGCCTGACCCGATCGCCACCGCGAGCAGCTGCATGCCCGGCTGCAGGTGTGTCGTGGCACCGTACGCGAGCAGCGCGGCGACAGGGATGCGCACAAAAGTGTGCAGCGCATTCCAAACGAGGTCTAGTCCCGGAATCTTGTCGGCGATGAACTCGGCTGCGAAGAGAGCGCCGCTCGCCACGATGACCCACGTGTGGCCAAGCATTTCGAGGCCGCCCGGCAGCACCGCCCAGTGCAGGCGAGCGAGCACCCCGAGCGTCAGCACCGTGGCATAGACATTCAGACCAGCCGCGAAGCTGGCTGCGATCACCAGTGCGGCGATATTGCTCGGCGTGAACTGCATCGGATCACCTCCGGCCGCACTCAATCGTACGCCCGTGTTGACTGCGCTCGCGTTAGAACGCCTTGTACACGATGTCGGGCGCTGGCTGCGACAGCAGCGCCATGAAAAGGAACGCAGCGAGCGCGAATACGGTGGCATACACGATGTGCGCATGGCGGCTTGTGAGCAGCGGCATGCTGCCGATCGCGACCGTGAGCAACCTCGCGCGTAACGCCTTCCAAGCGGCGAGCACGGCCGTCGCCGCGAGCCACACGGCCGCCCACACGCCAAGCCACGCTGCGCCCCCGATCGCGTGATAGGCACCGCCCATCTCGGCCCAGCTACCCCAGAACCAGAACAGCGTGAACGCGAACCATGTAAACGTGAGCCCGCGTGCGAACGCCATGTACAAGGGGTTGGCCTGCAGCGCCTTATACGGCTTGCGCCCCAACCAGCGCGCCATCAGAATCTGCCACAGTTTGTTGATCGCCACGCCGCCGCCCTGCAGCACACCGAACAGCGCGAACTCTGACGTGCGTCCATGCCAGATACCAATCAGGAAGAACGTCACGAAAAAGCTGAACACGCCGAGATAGGGCGACACAGATTGCGAGGGGAACCGCCGCACCAGGTTGAGGAATAGCGGGTTGTAGACGTACGTCTTCAGCCACGTGGAGAGCGTGATGTGCCAGCGGTTCCAGAAGTCCAGAAACGAGGTTGAGGAGAACGGGCGATCAAAATTCTCCGGCAGCCGAAGCCGCATCAGCCGTGCCAGCGCGATCACGATATCGATGTAGCCGGAGAAGTTGGCGTAAAGAAAGAAAGGATAGATTGCCGCCAGCCGGAATGCAGGCCAGAGCTTTAGGCCGACTGGCAGGGCTTCGCGCAGCGCCAGTAGCGCGTCCTGCTGCACCATGCTGCACAGCAGCGCAAGGACGTTCACCTTGAACAGCCCGAGCAGGATGCGCTCGATCTGCGTTGCGACAATCCCCGCATCCAGCGGCAGCGGCTCCTCGGCATACTGATCGCGCGCGTAATCGTCGTACCGCTGGATCGGTCCGGAGACCAGGGTCGTGAAGTTGAGCGTGTACTCGAGATACGCGAGCGGCGGAATCTCCTTCGCTTCAATCACCAGGTGCAGCACGCGGAAGAAGATGTAGGACAGCCCCAGCGTGAGATACGAAAAGCGAAGGAACGTGCTCTCCGGAAGAAAGGTGTACTTCTTCAGCCACGCAAAGACGAGCACGAGGATTGCGACACTCACGAACTGCGCATGACGCACGCCTCGCCGCACCAGCACGATGCACGCATACCCAAGCAGCAGAAAGCATGCGAGCGGCACCAGCACACCCGCTCCATGCGCGAGGATCGCCAGAAACAGGAGGCTGCTGATCAACAGCACGGCCGAGCGCCACTCGCGCCGTGGACTGACATTGATCGCCAGCACGGCGAGCAGGCCGAACAGAACGAACTGAAACGATGCGGTGTCCATCGTTACTCGCCGCCGGCCTTCTGCTGCGTTGGGCGCAGCGCCAGCACATTACCATTCGTCAGCTCGCGAGCAAGAACATCCGCGAGCACCTGCTGCCCCTTCGCGGTCATGTGCCCGTCCATCGGCAGGTACAGGCTCCCAGCGTCCGGAACGCTGCGAAAGTCCTGCAGGATGTCGACATACGTGCCGCCTTCCTGCTGAATCATCGGCTCCACCACTTCGGGCATGCGCAGCGGATCGAAGCCGTGCGGAACATCGCCCGTCGAGAGCATGACGGCCTGCGCTCGATGCGGCAGCACGACCATAACCAGCGGAATGTTGCGTTGACGCAGCGGCGCAGCTACAGAATGCACATCCTGCCGCAGCAATGCGTAGTCATGCAACCAGTGCGATGGGGTTTTCGTGCGCAGAAAGCCGGCGCTGTCACCTTGCATCGTGTAGTGCCGCAGATATTGGCTCGGGCTGCCGTACAGCAGGTGCTGCAGCAGGAATACCATGTCGGAGTCCTGCAGCGGGTCGATGGCGCGGCTCCAGGCGGCTGAGAGCACCGCCGAAGGCGATCCGTACTTGTGCATCGCTGTCGTGATGCGCTGCCGCAGCGATCCGGACTCGCTCGGCAGGGGCTCCGGCTTGTTCGCCTCATCCTGATCCAACTCGTTCTGCACGCCGGCCACATAGGGCAGCACAAGCGAAACGTTCTCCACATCCCAAGGCGTCAGTGTCCAAAGCACCAGATCCGGCTGCGCCGCCAGGATCTGATCTGTGCGCCGCGCGAACGCAGCGGGAGTGCCCCACTGCATCGCCTCGCTGTACACCTCCACCTTGCGTCCCGTCGTCTCCGACAGGATCTGCGGCAGGCGTGCGGCGAACGTATCCGGCTGCGCTACCCGCATGCCCTCCGCGAGCGAAGAACCGATCAGCACAACGCGGAAGACACCCGGCGGCTTCGGCCCGCATGGCATCGGGGTGCGGAAGCCGCAGTCGTTGAAGCGGTACTCCACTGGCGCGCTCTCCCGAATTTTCTCCACGCACACCGAACGCGGGCGCGCGCGCACACCGGTGCTTGCGTCGCTGAGAACCAGGCACGGCAATGTGCTTCCCCAAGCCGGGTAGAGCCAGCGCGCCAACCCTTCGAGCAGGGCGACACACAGCACAACCGTCACCACGCTGAGCAGGGCGAGCAGCAGCCACGAGCGTCGCAGACTCGCACGCTGAGGCGTTGTTGGACTTTCCTGTACCTCGATCGATTGCATCAGGAGACGCTCACCGACGCGCAGGCGTCGCGGAGGTATCAGCCGAGTGGGGCGCCGCGCTGCTCAAGCTATCTTCCGCTCCATCGCCGGGGTGAACCCGAACCGCACCACCTTCATCGGAGCGATCGCTGGCTCCGGGCCGTCGACTGCCAGCTCCCAGTACGTCGTTCCCTCGGGCTGTTCGCCAGTCCGGGTGAAGCCCAGCTTCGCGTAATGATCGATGACCAGCTTGTTGCGTTCACTCGGGATGTAAGTCCCGCGCAGACGGCGAACCCCGGCCTCACGCGCGTGCTCCAGGATCTCGCGCAGCACCATGTGCTCCACCCGCCGGCCCAGCACCCGGCAGCTCATCAGCCACGTGTCGATGTCCCAGGCATCGTCAGCCGCGGCCCGGCAGATCACGACGCTGATCATCCCATTGTCGCCAAACGTATCCGCCAGACGCACCTGTAGGGTAAAGGCGTCAGGATCATCCTCAAGCGCAGTAATCTCCGGGTCGGTGTACCGGCGCGTGGTCAGGTTGTACTGGTTCGACTTGCCGATCAGCTGCACGATCCGCGCACGCCCCGTGGCGTCAAACGGCTGGAATGTGATCGTCATGTCGAGCGACGCAAGGTACGCATCGACCCCGCCGGACTGCTTCTCGAGCGTCAGGCGGCGTGCGTTGTCTTGATAGTAGGCGGCGCGCTTCAGATCCTCCGCCGCGAACGTGACCGCTTCAAAATAGCCGGCGGCCGCAAGCGTGCGCGCGTAGTACGCGGGCTCCTCAGGCAACTCCGGTACAGCCACCTGCGGCAGCAGGGTGCGAACGAGCCCCCGCTCTACCGGATTGTCGTCGAGAAACACCATCGAATCGAGCCCGAGCGAGAGCTCATTCGCAATCGCCTGGATATTCGTCGCCTTGTCGTTCCAGTTCGCCTGGAAGACCGCGATGTGCTCCAGCTTCAGCAGCATCTCCGGGTGTTCGAGAAAAGGCGCGCGCGCGACCTCATCCGTATTCTTTGAAGAGACGGCGAGCACGATGCCACGCTGCCGCAGCTCGAGTGCCATGCGCTGCACAGCGAGATGCGCCTCGCCGACCGCATCACCCTGGGCCACACGGATGCCCTCCAGCCCATCGTCCCCAATGACGCCGCCCCACAGAGTGTTGTCGAGATCAAGGATCAGGACGCGACGGCTCTTGCCTCGGACTGCGGCCAACAGGCGGCCCACGTGGTCGGCATAAAGCGGCACGAACTCGTTCCCAAACGGCAGCTTGCCCATGTTCCAGATCTGCACGTCGTGCCAATTCGCGAGACCCACCGCCTGCGCCAGGCTGGCCACGTCTAGGAGAAGATCGCCATTCTCGAGGCAGGCGCGCGCCAGCTCGCGATTGATCGCATCGAGCGAGTGGCGCAATGTGCCGGGCAGTGCCCGATCCAGGCTGCCGAAAAGCGGTTCCGCTGGCGGAGCAAAACTCTGGAAAATGCACACCGCGGTCCCGTTCTGCTTGATGCCGTTGCGCAGTGCTTCCAAATAACCAAGCGCGCCCTGCACGGAGGCATCGCTCGCGGCCGGATCGCCCGGCGTCACCTTGAGCGGAAGCGCGCGGTAGTCGAGCGCAAACAGCACTGCATCAGGACGCGCGCTGTTGACGCGCGAGTCGGGCGTCAGCGCCTCCTGCGCCACCTGGCTGTACGAGGGCTGAATGACCTCAAGCGCGATCCCATGGCGGGCTGCCGTCGCAATCAGCGGCGGAACGAGAAAGTCCACCGTGCCATTGCTCAGGATCGCCAGCCGAAACGGTGTCAATGGGGCAAGCGCGGCCGCGCCGTCCTTTTCCCGCAGGCGGGCCAACGCCTTCGCAAATCGGTTGAGCTGCATCGTGTCCAACGCATGGGTCGCCAGCGCCTGCACGCGCCGGCCCAGCGCGCCTTCGCCATCTGCCAGCGTTTTCAGGCGCGCGTTGAAGTCCTCCGGAGCGACCGGAAGCCACTGCAATTGCGTGTAGAGAGTATTCATTGCCGCTATTTCGGTGCTGTCCTTCCGTTGCCGATTTGCGTGTCAACGGTGAGATGCTTCGCTGGCCTCCGCGGCGGTGCGAGGCAAGTTCTTGCTAGCGGGCGCAGCTTGCCGGAGACTTGGCACCGTTCACCACCACCCAGCCGTTATCCGCGCCCCGGTGCGTCGCACAGTGCACGTCGTGAATGCCGGCCGCGAAGCGCCCGCGAGAGGGGAAAAACGCCTGGCCGAAGGCAAAGACGTGTGCGCCAGCAGGAGCGGTCACCACTCCGTCGAGGTCGTCGTTGGTGACCACCTCAACCAGCTTCGTGCCTACTCCGGGCAGAGTGACCAGCAGCGGCAGCACTTGGTGGCTGCCGTGCGGGCCGCCGCTCTGGGTCCGTGAGGCACTGATCGTGACCCCGCAGACCATCACGTTGTCGACCGTGCTCTGCGATTGCTGGGCGATCAGCTCCGCGAGGTGTTGGTTGACGTCAGGCGTGCACGAGGCCGGCACGGCGACATCCGGGGCCGCATGCGCCTGCCAGCTCATCAGCAGCAGGACACAGAGTGACGCCATTCTGCGAACCGCTTGTACCTTGTTATGTCGGGACCTTGGGCTCTGTCCGGAACGTGTCATACCGATCATGTGACGCGACCGGCCGGCGGCGTGTCCACCTCGCGTAAAAACCCGTGCGTTTACGATGTGTCTGTGATCGATCCCATACATGATGGCAACACTCCCTCTCGTCTTCCCGCTGAAGCCGAGCGCTGGCGTGAGCGGCTGATGCTGGCGCCACATCTGGAAGGCGGCTGGTATCGGCAAACCTACCGTTCGTCTCTGCTGCTGGAAAAGCGGTTACTGCCGGGTTACAGCGGGGACCGGGTGGCCTCCACCACCATCTACTTTCTATTGGCGGGCGATGAATTTTCATCGCTGCACCGCCTGCGCAGTGATGAGGGCTGGCATTTCTATGCGGGCTCACCACTCGTGGTCCACATGCTGACGCCCGAAGGGGAGTATCACGAGCACCTGCTGGGCAGCGATCCAGAGAAGGGGCAGCACTTCCAGGCGATGGTTCCGGGGGGCTGCTGGTTTGGCGCCTCTCTCGTGCACCCGGGCAGCTTCGCACTGCTTGGCTGCACTGTGGCTCCCGGATTCGACTACAGCGATTTTGAAATAGCCAGCCGCGCTGCGCTATTGCGCGAGTTTCCTCAGCACAGCGCCATCATCACGCGGCTCACCCGCAAACCATAAGGCAAAGCGGAAACGCCCTGCGCCACCGTCACTGTTCCGTTTGGACTAGGAGGCGGCGTCCTGCGGGCGATGCGTACGCTTGGAGCGGCGCGCCTGGTAAAGAGCCAGCGCAAGTGGCAGCCCTGCGTAGGTCCGCCGGTGGCAGTGCCTGCAGCGCACCGGATACTGCAACAGCGCCAGCCGCTCGACATCACTCCAGCGAAATCGGGACAGCCGGAAGCTGGAGAAGGAGCACTCGGAACAGTTCACCTACCACACTCCAGTCGCTACAAACGTGTGCTGCTCTCTCTTGTTTGATCCGCAGGTACTTCCGGTTGACCCGGATACCTTGTACCTTTCACGCTAGCACGTTCCCACGTCGCGTTCTCTGAAAGACGCGACGTGATCGGGAGCGCAATGAGAGGAGTCATGCATGGCCTGGGAGGTCTCGTTCACCTGCGACATTTGCGGCAAGAGCAAAGGGGAAGACACACACTGGTGGATGCTGTCGTATTCCGATTGCGCCTGCGACGTGGAAGAGCAGCTGCCGCATCGTTTTTCCGTGCTGCCATGGAGCCAGGAGCAGAGCCGCGATGCGGAGATGCGTCACCTGTGCGGGAAGGGGTGCGCCATGCAGGCTCTGGAGCGCTACATGACCCCAAGGAGCGCCGCGAGTATGGATCGCATGGTCCGCGTCTGAACACGGCAGCACCAACCACTGCCTACTCGAACAGGTCCTGATTCGCAACCTGATTTGTTGCTTCACGCGAGCGGCGCGTGCGCGCATCGCCCTCATGCCGGGAGTTTGCAACCCCGACTGCCGGCTGAGCGGAGAGCATGCCGAGGATCTCCTTCAGCTCTGCGCGCAGCTTGCCCAGCCTTGGTGCGGATGCTTTTCCGGAGCCAGTCTCCGGCAACGGCAATTGTCCGTTCTGCGGTGGACGGCGCGTCTCTGTCTGGATTGCCTGACGCGCGCCAGGAATCGTGTAGCCCTCCTCATAGAGCAGATGACGGATGCGGCGCGCCAGGTCGACTTCGCGACGACGGTACAACCGCTGGCCCGCCCCGCTCTTGTTCGGCTTTAGCTGCGGAAACTCTGTCTCCCAGAAGCGCAGAACGTATGTCTCGACCGCGCACAGCCGCGCCACCTCACCGATTCGGTAATAGAGCTTATCCGGCACCTCCGGCAGCACAGCCTTCTTCTGCCGGGCAGACGCTGCCACGGGGGCGTCGTTGCCGGATGCGGTCTTCTTCGTGATGGATCGGGGCGCCATCCGTGGGAGAAGCAGGTTTCCCCGGCAGTATAGGCCTGCCCACCGGATTCCGGCGCTCTCTTTTGTACCGGCTTCGCCAACCTTGCTCGAAATTGCAGGAACCAGCAGAGGCCCGCTCGCGTATCGTCCTCGCGAGGGTTCTGCAATGAATAGAAGCTCGTGCTGGATGCTCTCCGCGAGCATGGCCGCGGCGCTACTGCTGGGCGGCTGCTCGATCGATGTACACAAGGGCGACAATGGCGAAGACAAGCGGGTCAAAATCGACACGCCCCTCGGCAATATTCATGTGAACAGCGACAAGCCGGATGGCAGCACCGGCCTTGCACTCTATCCCGGCGCGCAATCGCAGCCGGACCATGACGGCGACAAGAACGCCGATGTGCAGCTCGGCTTCGGACCTTGGCAGATGCGCGTCAAGGTCGAGCACTACAGCACCAATGATGCGCGCGACAAGGTGCTCGCCTATTACCGCACGTCGATGGCACGCTCCGGCGACGTGCTGGAATGCCGCGGCAATGCACCGGTCGGCACGCCGGTCCGCACCGCCCAGGGCCTGAGTTGTTCCGACCAGGACGAGCACCAGCACGTACACCAGGACTCCGGAGACGAGCTCTCCCTGCGCACCGGCTCGAAGCGCCACCAGCACCTCGTTGTCTTCGACAAGGACAGCCAGGCCGACAAGGGCCCGACCCGCTTCACGCTCATCGCGCTCGATCTGCCGCAAGAGGACTTGAAGAAGGCTCGCGAGACCGACTAAGAGTGCGGCATCGCCGGCCGCGCACCATACCAAATCGGCGGTTGGCACCAAATTGCCCGCCGCCGCCCATTCCTGTAGCTTCAACTCAATGCTCGTGACCTGCCACCGCTGCTCCGGCACGCTGAATGAGGAAGACAGCTTTTGTCCTCATTGCGCCGCGCCGCAGTTGCGTGTCTCGCCGCAGGAGAGCGACGACTCAAGCAGCGACGCAGAGATCCTGACGGGTGCTGGCGCAGTGGCAGACGGACCAATGCATGGCACCGCGCGCGATCGCCGCGCCATCGACTGGCCCCGCGTGATTCGCCTCGCCCTCGCACTGGCCGTACCCATCGGCCTGCTCTCGATGCTCTTCCCGCCCCTCGTCCTGCTCGCGCCCATGCTGGTCATCTCGCTCTACCGTCGCGGACGTCCCCGCACCCCCGTGGACAGCCGCAGCG
>NZ_JBMGJV010000065.1:0-12274 GCF_051025295.1 Candidatus Dedyshia acidiphila
AAAAAAAAGGTTGCGATGAATCGTTCGTGAGCCCACGTGAATTCACATGAAATCCATGAACAGCCGCAGCCGCTCCAAACTTTGATTCGGATTCAGGGTGCGGATGCTGGCGCTGATCGCATGCACCAGCGTGGCTGGATTCTGCTCCGAACAGACGAGAAGCAACCAGCTGGCCGGGCGGCGCCAGGATGGAGGAGGGGATGTATACCCGAGGCTCGATTGGATCGTGCAGTCCATTGTTACGTGCATCGGCGACTACTCCGATGATCTGAAAGGGCTGCTTGATGTCCGGCGCGACGGGTACCGTCAGCTCGGGTGAACTTAAGTCCGGCAAGGTGATCGCGTGGCCGAGAGGGCTGGCACCGCCGAGATAAGTGCGCGCAAACGTCTGATTCACAACAGCGAAGTGGCTTGCCCGGCGGCCCTCGTCTTCTGTATAGAGGCGACCGCCCATAGTGGAACTCTCATCGTGGGGAAGTAGGAGGCGCTGACCAGCGCCACCATGGTCTTTCGCGAGGTGGGCGGAGCGCCGACGACCGCAATCGCCTGCTGCCAGTTGCGGTAGGAGGGCGTCTCAATCGCGTAGCTCACGCTCTCCACACCGGGCGTGGTGGCGATCTTGTCCTGCAGCGCATTGAAGTACTGCTCCCGGGCTTGGTACGTGGGATAGCCATCGTTTGGAATCTCCAGGCCGATCATCAGTACGTGATGTGGATCGAAGCCAAGGTGGGCGGTGTACGCCTCGAGGAAGTGGCGCATGGCAGCCCCGGAGACCGTGAGCAGAACGAGCGTGATGGCGATCTGGCTGCCGATCAGCTTGCTGCGCACATTGCGACCCGCGGTGATTGTCCGCCCACCTGCACGGAGTGAGCGCCGAGCGTTCGCCGTGAGAACTCGAAAGCCGGCAATGTGCCAAACAGAATGCCGCAGAGTACAGATACGCCGGCGCTGAACAGCAGCACCGGGACATTGATGGCGACGACGACTTCGTGCGGGATAGAGTACTGCGGCAGCAGAGCACCAATCAGGCGTATGCCGGCATAGGCAATTGCGCGCCCAGCACGTCCCCCACAAGGGACACCACAACTGCCTCAGTCAACGTCTGCCGTGCCAGGCGAAGACGGCTTGCGCCGAGCGCCCGGCGCATCGCCAGCTCCTGATGACGTGCTGTACCGCGGGCCAGCATCAGGATGCTGACATTTCCGCAAGCGATGATCAGCAGCAGCACGACCGAGGCGAACAGCACCAGCAGCGTGCCCTTGAACTGGCCGAGCAGCCTATCGTTCAGGGTGCGGGCATTCACCCAGTAAGCATCCTTTGGACGCAGTTTCGGGCTGCGGCATGTAGACGTCCGCATCCAGCCAAGTAAAGCGCGGCTCGGTGACACCAATCACGGTGTACTTGCGGTGCTCGATTTCGATCGTGCGGCTAACCACGTCCGGAGCGCTGTTGAAGTGTTTTTTTCAAAAATAGGTAGCTGATCACGACGACCGGTGGCGGAGCGGCGTCATCGGGCGCCTCAGCCGCGCTGTAGTACCGGCCGATCAGGGGCGCGTCTCGCAGGAAATCCAGGTTATGCCGGCGGTCTGCCCCACATCGAGTGAGCTGGGCAGCAAGCCGTCGGTCTCTAGCATGTTGGTGCGGCCGAAGCCAGTGGCATCTTCAACGGCTGGCAAACGTCGCACCTCCCTCAGCTCCTCGCGAGTGAAAGGCATGCCATAGACGTCGTCGGCATCGCCGTCAGCGCATACGTGCGATGACGAAGCAGCTGACGCAGAGCGAAGCGGACATCGTAGAGCCAGACTTGCATAACGGGCCCTCCGGTGATCTTGTAAGTCAGGGCGTTAGCCGATGGCGATTGCCAAATAGCGTTGCGTGTCCAGGAGACTGTCCGCAAGGCGGAAAGAGTGTTCGGAGTCGGCTGTACGTACTCAAAGACGTACCACGCAGTGAATGCGCAAGAAAAAGCCTCCCGGTCAGGGGAGGCCTTCATGTTGTGCCGCGTGGCTTAGTTACTGCAGCAGCGTTCCGTTCTCCGGCTCGATCTTCGCCTCTTCGGGCGGGATCACCACCGCTGCCGCTACCTTGTCGTCTTCCTCAAGGTTGAGCAGCTTCACACCCTGCGTGGACCGGCCAGCGGCGCGAATCGTCTTCGTATCGATGCGGATGATCTTGCCGTACTGCGAGATCACCATCAGCTCCGACGTCTCATCCACCAGCAGGATTGCGTTCACCTTGCCGTTGCGCGACGTTGTCTTCAGGTTGATGACACCTTTGCCGCCGCGCGTCTGCAGACGGTACTCGTCCACGTCGGTGCGCTTGCCGAAGCCCTGGCTGGTGACCGAGAGGATGAGGCACGGACAGTTGCCGCCGTCGCCGTCCTTTCTGCGCTCCTTCGGCGTGACCGCGAGGCCGACGACGTAATCGTTCTTCGCGAGATCGATGCCGCGGACGCCGTAGGCCGGCCGGCCCATGGAGCGGACATCGTTCTCGTCGAAGCGAATCGCCATACCTTCATGCGTGGCCAGGAAGACGATCTCCGTGCCGTTGGTGATGCGGACACCGATCAATTCGTCCTCTGGCTCGATGCCGATCGCGATGATGCCGCGCGCCATCACGTTCGAGAAGTCCTTCAGCGGCGTGCGCTTGACCGTGCCGCTGCGCGTGACGAAGAAGACGTACTTGCCTTCTTCCTCGAGGTTGCGCTGCGCGAGGATGGTGCGCACTGTCTCGCCGGGTTGCAGGTTGAGCAGGCTGGCCATCGACTTGCCCTTGCCCGCGGCGCCCACGTCCGGCACCTCATACACCTTAAGCCAGTAGACGCGGCCTGTGTTGGTGAAGCAGAGCAGGTAGGCGTGGGTCGAATCGACGATGAGCTGCGAGACGAAATCCTCTTCCCGCGTCTTCATGCCGAGCCGGCCCGTGCCGCCGCGGCGCTGCTGGCGGTAGGTCGAGATCGGCGTGCGCTTCAGGTAGCCGGAATGTGACACCGTGACGGCTACTTGTTCGTCGGCGATCAGATCTTCAAGCTGCAGCTCGGCAGTCTCGTCGAGGATCTGCGTGCGCCGCTCGTCGCCGAACTCCTTCTTGATCTGCTCCAGCTCCTTGATGATGACGGAGCGCAGCTTCTTCTCGGAGGCCAGGATGGACTCGTACTCCTCGATGTTCGCGCGCACCTGGCCGAGTTCGTTCAACAGCTCGTCGATCGAGAGCTGGGTCAGGCGATAGAGCTGCAGTTCGAGGATGGCGTCGATCTGCCGGTAGCTGAGCACCAGGGTAGCCGTGGTCTCGGCTGCCGTGTCCACGCCGTACTTGGCTGGGTCGAGTTTGACGCCCTTCAGCTCCGAGCCGCGCAACTGGATCGTGCTGCCCGAGAAGAAGCGGAACAGGTTCTCACGGGCATCCGCGCGTGAGGAAGAGTTGCGGATGATGCGGATGACCTGATCAAGGTGATCGAGCGCGATCTGGTAGCCGAGCAGGATGTGCTCGCGCTCGCGTGCCTTGCGCAGCAGGTAGGCGGTGCGCCGCCGGACGACGTCGACGCGATGATCGATGAAGTGGCGGATCGCGTCTGGCAGCGGCAGCTCCCGCGGCTGGCCGTTGACCACCGCGAGAAAGATCATCGAGAAGCTCTCCTGCATTTGCGTGTGCTTGTAGAGCTGGTTGAGCACGATCTGCGCTTCGGAGCCGCGCTTCAACCCGATCACAATGCGCATGCCGTCGCGATCGCTCTCGTCCCGGAACTCATCGCGCGCAATGTCGGTGATGACGCCGTCGTTGACCAGCTCCGCGATGCGCTCGATCAGCTTCATCTTGTTGACCTGGTACGGAATCTCGGTGACGACGATGGCCTGTCGACCGCCGGAAATGTTTTCGATCGCGCACTTGGCGCGCATCAGGAAGCGGCCGCGACCCGTGCGGTAGGCCTCCGGAATGCCGCTGCGCCCGTAGATGAAGCCGCCAGTCGGGAAGTCTGGCCCCTGCACGTGCTTCAGCACTTCTACGAGCCCGGCGTGCGGATTATTCACGAGCTCGATCGTGGCGTTGATGATCTCGGTCAGGTTGTGTGGCGGGATGTTCGTCGCCATGCCGACAGCAATACCGTTCGACCCGTTCACGATCAGGTTGGGGATGCGCGCGGGCAGTACGGCCGGTTCGAGCGTGCTCTCGTCGTAGTTCGGCACCATGTCAACGGTGTCCATGTCGATATCGGCGAGCATCTCGCCCGCGATGCGCATCATGCGCGACTCGGTGTATCGCATGGCAGCCGGCGGGTCGCCATCAACCGAACCGAAGTTGCCCTGGCCGTCGATCATCGGGTAGCGCAGGCTGAAGGGCTGGGCCAGGCGCACCATCGTGTCGTAAATGGCCGAGTCGCCGTGCGGGTGGAACTGGCCCATTGCCTGGCCGACCACCTTGGCGCACTTCGTGTACTTCTTGTTGTACTGCAGCCCCATCTCGTGCATCGTGTACAGGATGCGGCGATGCACGGGCTTGAAGCCGTCGCGCACATCGGGCAGCGCACGGCCGATGATCACCGACATCGAGTAGTCGAGATACGACCGGCGCATCTCGTCTTCGATATTGATCGGGATCACGTTGGCCGCGCCCGGGCCCTTGGGTACGTTGCCATCGCCGCTGTCGCCGTTTGAGTTGCCAAGAGGAAGCTGAGGATTCTGATCGTCTGCCATAGGTGGGTCGAGCGCGCCTCAGCACCGCGCAAAAGAACTGCGCACGGCGCATCTCGTTGCAGGCTGGCTCTGCCTCCATTTTAGCAGTTGGAAGGCTCTTTTCCGGGCCTGGAACCACGTCTGCGAACCAGCATGCACAGCGGGTCTGCGCCACGCTCAAATCGGGCACCCAGCCCGCTCGCGCATGGCTCTTGGCCGACGACGACACCCGGAGTAGAGTGATCGAGAACTGAATCGTCAGGTCGAGCCCTCGCTGTCTCGATCCCTCCCGCTCCACGATGCTGCGCGGGATTGCACTACACACGAGGGCTGCTCTCCCCTGGTTCCGGCCCCTGCCCGCTGGTTATAGGAGGATTTCCTGATGTCTGCTGATCGCCCGTCCGTCTCCCGTCGCTCGTTCCTGCGCTTTGCCTCCACCGCCGCTGCCGCGGTCCCCATTCTGACGGAATCGCACCTGGCGTGGGCCTATGCCGCGCAGCAGTCGACGCGCAACTCTCGTGCTGCACGCCGCTATCACGGCGGCATGGACACAATCCCAGCCGATGCGATCATCATCAACGCGAATGAGAATCCGCTCGGGCCGTGCCAGATCGCGTGCGATGCCTGTACCAGCATCACGCCGCGCGGTGGACGCTACGACTTCGACCAGACAGTCGCGCTGACCAAGACCATCGCGCATGTCGAGAACCTACCGGAAGAATCGATCGCGATCTATGCCGGCTCGAGCGAGCCGCTCCACTACACAGTGCTCGCCAACACGAGCCCGAGCCGCCCTTACATCACAGCAGACCCGGGCTACGAGGCCGGCATGGTCGCTGCGGCTGCATCCGGTGCGCCGATCATCAAGGTGCCGCTGACCGCGACGCATGCACACGACGTAAAGGCGATGGTCGCCGCCAGTCCCAATGCCGGCGTGCTCTATATCTGCAGCCCGAACAATCCGACCGGCACCATCACACCGAAGGAAGAGATCCTGTGGGCAGTGAAGAACAAGCCGAAGGGATCGATTGTGATGATCGACGAGGCATACATCCACTTTTCCGAACAGACGAGCAACATGGACCTGGTCCGGGCGGGCGAGGATGTGATCGTGCTGCGCACCTTCTCAAAGCTGTACGGCATGGCCGGGCTGCGCTGCGGCTTTGCTGCCGCACGACCGGATCTGCTCTTGAAGCTGCAGAACTACGGCATGAATGCCATGCCGATCACCTCACTGGCAGCGGCGAACGCCAGCCTGCTGCACCCGGAGATGATTCCGCAGCGGAAGAAGATCAACAGCGATACGCGCAACGCAACCTACGCGTGGCTGGACCAGCAGGGCTACAGCTATACAAACTCGGAGAGCAACTGCTTCATGCTCGACACGCGCCGCCCGGCGCCCGAAGTGATCGCCGCGATGCAGGCGCATAAGGTGTACATCGGGCGCGTGTGGCCGGCGTGGCCGACGCATGTCCGCATCACGGTGGGCACGCCGCACGAGATGCAGGCCTTCCAGACCGCGTTCGCTGAAGTGATGAAAGCTCCCGCGAAGGCCGCGTTCGCCATGCCGCCAATCGCCGGCGCGCCGCTCACGCACCTCGGCTGATCAGTGCAGTGGTGCGTATTTGAGTCACTTCGTGTAGCAATCTCGCCCAGCACGAATCAGATTCGTGCTGGCTGCCGTTCAAAAAGGATGAGGCGATGCGGGCGATGCTTGGTGTGATCACCGGGCATGCGATGTCGTATCCTCCTCGACGGCGTCGGGACCTGGCACTGCATCTACTGACGTGTTGAAGCGGCTGGCTGGCCTATTGGTTCCTGGCGCCGCCTGAGGAACGCGGCGACAGTGGATCGCAAAACACGCCATCAACTATTGCCTTCTTCAAAACAGGAGGCGCAGCCGCAAAGAAGACGCGCAGGGATGCCGGCTGGCCTTGCGGCGTCAGCGCATCCCGAACAATCCTGTACTGCGTGACCGACTCGGTGCGCCTCGCCATGAGCATGCGATAGCCGGAGAGATCGGACGCTGCAGCGAAACATGTGGCGGCCACAATCGCGGCGGATACGACCGACGTGACATGCTTCGGCCCACGCTCCTGCACCCACACCAGCAGATAACGCCACGCAAAGACCAGCGCCAGGCATGAGTAGATGCGGTACCGTGACGGAATCGATTCAGCGACTGGCTGGCCGCCGCGAGTGACAGCGACCGCGAGCGCTGTGATCAGCAGAAACAGAACGGCTGAGGTCCACAAAGGCGCGCGCCTCGCATACCGGTTGTGCACGGCGTGCCCAAACAGCAGGCAAAGGATCACACCAAGACCAACTGCCGAGATGGGCGGGCCCGCTGCGCTTCCCAGGAAGGCTATAGGGAACACCAGTCGCGCGAGCCACGGATGAGAGGACTGCGGCACTACCTGGGGCAGCGGCTGATACCGGTACATGTAGCCCGCGAGCATGACCGCGGCGGCCACACTCCAGATTATGACTCTTCTGCGCGCACGAGCGTCGACGAGCATGGGCAACGCCGCAGGGAGAATGAAAAAGCCATTCCCTGACGATGCGACCGCAAACATAAATGCGAGCGTCGAGAGTGGGCCCGCGAGCGCTCCTGGCCGCTGAAATAGCCAGAGTGCGAGCAGCGCGAAGCTCAGCACCGGCAAGTTCTGCAGGCCACCCATCGCCCAGTTGAGCGTCTCCGCGTAGCGCAGGTTCACCACCAGGAGGACTACAGGGAGGAATGCCGCCATGCGCGCCGGCAGCGTGCGGCCTGCGTCCTTGAAGTAGGGCCAAAGCACTAACGCGGTGACGATCACAAATGCATCGCCGGTCATGCTGAGAGCGAAAAATCGCACGTTGCCAAACGCCATGTAGGCAACGGCTGACACGCTGTTTTCAAAGATCAGCTTGTATTCGTTGTGCTGCCAGGCCAGGACCTCCAGAACGCGCTGCCATCCATGATCCTTCGAGAAGGAATCGACAAACGCCAGGATGGCGTCGTAGTCGTCGAGGATCGGGACAGTGGCTGCGCTGCGGACCAGCAACCAGATGAACACCAGCACCGGCGTCAGGAGCGCGGCTGCCAGCAGAGCTACGGAGAGCTGCCGTGGAAGAGCACGGACACTCACCGCGCGCTGCCCAATCAGAGGCCTTGCGGCAGCGCGATCGTCAGCCCTGCCTGCAGTAACACCATCGCGACCACGGCCCAGCGGAAGATCCGGCCATTGGCGGTCTCAAGCGCATCCGCGTAGACGCCACCCACCAGCGTGAGCAGAAACGGCAAGGCCCACAGCCAGGGCGCCCCCGCGATGCCGGTCGTGACGAGCGGAAGGAAGACGAGCGCGATCAGCAGAGGCGTGGTGTTGCCGAAGTAGCGCGACCGGCGCACCGCGAGGTAGAGGATAGCTGCAGCAGCAAGAGCCATCGCAAAGCCCGCATCCGCCCAGGAGAGCAGGTGCAGGCGCGCCTCGAGCGTGCTCCAACCCAGCCGGCCGGCGCCGGAGCGGAAGTAGTAGCTGAGCGCATCCGGCCGAAAGCCGTAGCAGGCGAACAGGATGACGAACGCTCCGACTGTCCCGGCGAGCAGCACCAGTGGTACCGCGGTGCGATTGCGCTCCGCGAGGTAGAGCATGAAGAACAGCGCCAGCGGCAGTGTGAGCAGCAGTGCGGCTGCGTGCGACGCCGCGATTAGCCCGAGACCCGCTGCGAGCAGCACGATGCGCGGTCGCCACTTGCGCCGCGGCCCCTGCATGGCATGGGCGACACCGATCGCGGTGTAGAGCGCGGCGAAGATGCCGAGCGCAGCCGTGATCTCAGGGTTGGGCGCGGAGCCCGCGGCGACGATCCCCGGAGCAACGCAGTAGAACGCCAGCGCAACAAAGCCGCCGAGGTTGCCGTAGAGCCGCCGCGTGACCCACCACAACGCACCACCGAGCAGCAAAGCCGCCATCAGGAACGGCAGACGCAGTAGGAGCTTCACGTAACTAAGCTCGTGACGCATCTCCCAGGTGCTGGTCTCGCTGCCCTGCCCCGCGACTAGCCGCTGCACCGTGAGCGGCAGCCCCGCCATGCGATAGGCCAGCACGCCGTCATGAATGTTGCCGCAGGACGTAAAGTATCCAGCGATCGGCGAGGGGCGCTCCCACATCTCGCGACCGCAACGTGCGTATTGATAGTCCTGATCGGTGAGCGGGGCGCGCGCCATCCGCCAGAAGCACTGCGACATCAGCAGCAGGAGCAGCAGCGCGGCGATCTTCTGCGGGCGATCGAAGCGAAACCGGCGCAGCCGCTGCGAGGCTTTGCCAGCAAAGCCCGGCGCAGCAGGAGACGTGGCCGTAGCGACTGGAGCAGAAGCAGGCGTGGACATAGAGCGCGGTAACTCCAGTGTACCGGACCAGCGCCGCCCGCTCCCCCTCGCCGCTCTGGCGAGTTTCGCACGATGACATCCTGCAATCGCCCAGTGCCTGGGAGGACCTGCCGCCCGCGCTAACCCGCTGGATCAAGTGCACGCCGGAGCTGACCGTCGACCGCCTGAAGCCGCTTCTCGGCCTCCGCGCGGGACAGGCCTCGCGCATGCATCACGGCTGCCGTTTTGACGGATCCTGCCTGCTCAAGTAACGACGCCGCGCCGCCATGATCCAAGCCGGTGAGCTCCATCAGGATGCGCTCAGCGCGGTCCACCAGCTTCGCATTCGTCGGCTGCACGTTCACCATGAGGTTGCCGTACACCGCACCGAGCCGGATCATCGCGCCGGTCGAGAGCATGTTCAGCACCAGCTTGGTCGCGGTGCCGGCGCGCAGCCGTGTGGAGCCGGTGATCACCTCCGGGCCGACGGCCGGTGAGATCGCTATCTCCGCCGCACGCGCCAGTTCAGAGTCCGGTACGCAGCTGACGGCGATGGTCGTAGCTCCCAGGCTGCGCGCGTGCGCCAGCGCGCCGAGTACGTAGGGCGTGCGTCCGCTGGCTGCAATGCCGGCCAGCACATCGCGCCCGGTGAAGCCATGCGAGGCGAGATCCTGAGCGCCTAACTCGAACGAGTCCTCCGCGCCCTCGATCGCGTGGCGCAGCGCGTAATCGCCGCCGGCGATCCATCCCTGGACCAGTGTCTCCGGCACGTTGAAGGTCGGCGGACACTCCGATGCATCGAGCACGCCGAGGCGGCCAGAGGTGCCAGCGCCAATGTAGAAGAGCCGTCCCCCCTGCGCCGGGGCAAGCGCGGCCGCAATTGCATCCACGGCGCGGGCGACGGCCGGAATCTCGCGACGCACCGCATCAGCGACCTCGCGATCGAAATCGTTCATCATCTCGAGCATCGCCACGGTGGAGAGCTGGTCGATGTTCGCGCTCGCGGCCGAGCGGGTCTCAGTGAGAAGTTGGGCTAAGGGGGGATTCGCGTCACTCATGCAAGGCGATGGTATCGCGCGCGCGTGATGCCCGACGAGAGATGACGCGCGATCGCGCGCAGCCGCGTGGTTCCCAATCGGAACCGTCACTGCGCAACGCGGTCGGGAACCAGATTCGGTACGGTCTTTCGCCTCTTCTCCGCTTGACCCAACTGCATCGGAGAGAGTGTTCTTCTAGTAACGCACCGCAACACCGCTGAGAGGACTGCACGCCCATGAGCACTGCCGCCAACGCCCCGGAGAAATACCTGGTTGCTTTCGTCATCCAGGGCGACACCATGTTCAAGATCACGGCCGACAGCATCATCCAGGCCACCGGTGGCGCTGCAGGTCTGGCATCGTTTGACGGCGTCGCCAAGCTGAAGGCCGCGGCGGCACTGGTCGAACTCACTAATCAGCACAACGAGCGGCCCGAAGAGCTGCGCCAGATGGCGCGCGAGATGGCAGGCGAGGGCATGCGCCTGCTGGCCCGTGCCGGCGCCGGCGGCCGTGTCGTTGCTGGTGGCTCGACCGGCCAGACGTCGAGTGCGTCGGTGCTCGGTCCCGTCCCGGTCGAAGTCAACCTCGTCTAGCGCTTCAAGCGCCCGTCGTATCCCGCCGTACTCTCGCCTCCACTCCGCGAGGCGCGTAGACTCACCACAGAATCAGTGCAGCACCAGCCGAGGACGCGATCGCAGAATGCGTTCCCGGCTGCGCTGCGTGGCATGACGCCAAGCGCTCCCTGTGCGGGATGGCGCGACGTTCGTCGTGTCTCTTCACCACATCACCCCCGGGTTGGAGACGACTATCCATGCCGCTCTGGAATGAGCTTGAAGGTCAATCGATCGAGGGTCTGCCGCTTGGCCGACTGCTGCGCAGTGAGGGCCGCACGGCCTGGTTCAGCACCACCGACCACGCCGGGCAGCCGTCCGTTCTCAGCGTGTTTGAATCCCTGAACGACGAGGATGCAATCGAAGCCCGTCTGCAGGCCGCGGCGCGCGTCAGCCACCCGCATTTGCAGACGATCCGCGGCACCGGGCGTGGCAGCGTAGCGGATGAGTCGCTGGTCTACGCCATGCTTGAGCCGTTCGACCAGACCCTGGCCGATGTTCTGCGCGACCGTACGCTCGATCCGACGGAGGCACGCGAGGTCACCGAAAGCCTGCTGAGCGCGCTCGAAGCCGTCGAAGCCGCCGGGCTGCGCCACGGGCATGTCGATGCATCCGGTGTGCTCGCGATCGGCGACAGCATCAAGCTGCGCAGCGATTGCCTGGCGCCCCGGAGACCGGAGAACGATGCGGCAGCGCTCGCCGCGTTGATCTATCAAGCGCTCACCGGACGTCGGCTCTCGAGCGAAACCGAAGCGCTGCAACTGCCAGCGCCCTTTGCCATGCTGGTGCGCGCCGGGCTGGGCACGAGCGGTTCGCTCGCTGCGATGCGGCGCGTGCTGCAGGGACCGTCCGTCACCAGCGCGGCACCAGTTGGTTCGGCTGCTCCGGCCGCGGCTCCTTCAGTTCCCGTGCAGACCACGATGGCCTCGACACGCGCCTCCGTGCCGGCCGCTCCCAAGCCGCCGAGCCCGCCGGTGAAGGTCGATCCGCGACCGCAGCCCGGCGCCGGCATACCCCGCGCCGCTTTGCATGCGGAGCGTGAACGCCCGGCCGGCGCGAACCCGCTCCGTCGCCGGCCCATTCTCATCGCCGCCCTGGTGCTCATGGCGATCGTGCTGATCGCGTTCTATGCAGCGTCGAAGCGCACCCCCGCGTCGGGCACCATCGTCGGCGAGGCGCCTGCCTCCCAGGCCAACGCCGGTGCGAATCCGCAGCAGGCACCCGCGAGCAATGCGCAGAGCACGATGGGCGACGCCACGCCGCCGGTTGAGACGCCACCGCCACCAGCCCGCAAGCCTGTCCCGCTGACCGCTTCGCCGAGCACGGTGGCAGAGGCCGTCCCAACCAACGGCCGCAGCGCCTGGCACGTCGTGGTCTATACGTACACGCACCAGTCGACTGCACAGCACAAGGCCGCCGAGCTGGCGCAGCGCTATCCGCAGCTTGAGCCGCAGGTCTTCTCGCCCTCCGGTCACGCGCCGTACCTGGTCACGCTGGGTGGAGCGCTGGATCGCGAGGCCGCGTTCGCACGTCGCGACCAGGCCCGCTCTGCGGGGCTGCCGCGCGACACCTACGCGCAGAACTACAGCCACTAGGGCTGGAACGCGGGGT
>NZ_JBMGJV010000066.1:0-11152 GCF_051025295.1 Candidatus Dedyshia acidiphila
CCCCCCCCCGGCAGGCAAAGAGGACTGACATGCTCAAGCTTAAGAAAATCCAGATCCTCGGTTTCAAATCGTTCTGCGACCGCACGGAGCTCATCCTGCCAGGCCAGGGCATGGCGGCTGTGGTCGGCCCGAATGGCTGCGGCAAGTCGAACATCCTCGACGCGGTCAGCTGGGTGCTCGGTGAGCAGTCCGCACGCAGCCTGCGCGGCACCAAGATGGAAGACGTGATCTTCGCCGGCACCCGCGAGCGCAAGGCTCTGGGCATGGCCGAGGTCTCGCTCACCCTGATCGACCCTGACGCATACGGCGATGGCCCCCTGAGCAGCGCTTTCCTACCCGATGAGCCTGTTACGGAAGCGCAGGGCGACTGGGACGAGGAGGCGCAGCGGCAGGCCAGACAGGCCGAGGTGGAGGAGATCATCGCCGAGGCACAGCCCGGTGTGGTGCTCGAAGGCGAAGAGCATGAAGCACCCGAAGCCGCCGTGCCCGAAGCCGCCGCGTCACCGGAACTGGCAGAGACGAACGGCCATGCCGACGCAGCACACGCCGTCGCCAACGGCGTGGTGCTCAAAATTCGGCGCCGCAAATTCCAGCGCACTCCGGCCCGCGCAGGCGAGATCATCATCACCCGTCGCCTGTTCCGCTCCGGCGACAGTGAGTACCTGCTGAACGGCAAGCTCTGCCGGCTGCGCGACATTCAGGACATCTTCATGGGCACCGGCCTTGGGCCGGAGAGCTACGCCATCATCGAGCAGGAGCGCATCGGCCAGTTGCTCTCCTCGAAGCCGCACGATCGTCGTTCCATCATTGAAGAGGCTGCCGGGATCACGCGCTTCAAGACGAAGAAGCGCCTCGCCGAGCTGCGGCTTGAGTCGGCAAAGCAGAACCTCGCGCGGGTCAACGACATCTTCGAAGAAGTCACGCGGCAGATGAACTCGCTCAAGCGGCAGGCCGCCAAGGCGGAGCGCTACGGCGCGATCCGCGATGAGTTGCGTGGCCGCCTGCGCGTGGTGCTGGCCAGCCGCCTGCGCCAGATGGATGCGACCCGCACCCGGCTCGCGTCGGAGATTGCCGAACTCTCCAGCAAGATCGATGCTGCGGCAGCACAGGTTGAATCTCTCGACCTCGAGCATGCAGCAGCAGTCACACGCGGCTATGAATTAGATGCGGCAGCCAAGGAGGCAAGCGCCCGCGCCAACCAGGCAGCCGTTGACCTCGAACGCGCGAGCGCCCGGCAACATGCCAACGAGGAGCGTATCGCGGACCTCGTCTCCCGCACCGCCGCGGGTACGGCAGAGCTTGAGCAGGCGCGACAGCAAATGGATGGGCTGACCGCCGAGCGCGAGCAGCACCGCAGCTTCCTCGAGAGCGCCGCCAGCGAAGCAGCGCGCTTTCGCGAGCAGGCCCGCGCACTCGAACAGCAGGCCCGTGAGGCCGCGCAGGCTGTCGCCCATGCAGAGCAGCGGCTGGAGGCAGAACGCCGTCGCGGATTGCAATTGCTGTCCGAAGCCGCGAACGCCCGCAGCCAGGCCAGTCAGGCGCAGGAGGCGCTGGTCGCCATTGATCGCGAAGCCGAGCGACTGCGCACCGAGATGGAAGGGGCGAAGCGCGATCTCGAAACACTCGGGCAGGAGCGCGGGCAGGCTTCGCTGCAGTTCGAGTCGGTGACCGAGACACTCACCCGCTTGGAGCAGGAGATCCGCGGCCTGCGCACTGAGATCGACCAGACCCGCGCCGCCGAACAGGACACGCGCCGTCGCGGCGATCAGCTTCGTGCCGAGGTGGCCACGCTGACCGGCCGCCGCAACTCGCTCGAGAATCTCATCCGCGAGCACAGCTACTCGACCGACACCGTGCGCAAGCTGTTCCGCGCACGCGCAGGCGCCACGCAGAGCCTCTCCGCCGTCGGCACGCTCGCCGACTTCCTCGAAGTCGAAGGCCAGTACGAAACCGTCGTCGACGAATACCTGCGCGACGAGCTCAACTACATCGTCGTGAAGAGCTGGGACGCCGCGGACGAAGGCATGCGGCTGCTGCGCACCGATGTCGATGGCCGTGCCACCTTCCTCGTTCATCCAGAAGATTCACAGGCCAAGTTCTCCTTTGCGCCCGTCGAGCCGACCGGCAGCCAGACCAGCCGCGAAGGCGTCGTACGCCTGAAGGACTGCATCCGCGTGCTTGACGGCTTCGGCACCTCTCTCGAAGCGATTCTGCCCAAGCTGCGCGAAGGCTATGTAACGCCCGATGCCGAGACCGCGCGCTCCCTCGCTCTCGAAAATCCGCGCGCCTTCTTCCTCGCTCCCACAGGTGAGTGCTTTCATAACGTAACCGTCACCGGTGGCAAACCGCGCGCCGAGGGCCCGCTCGCGATCAAGCGTGAATTACGCGATACCCAGCACAAGCTCGATGCCATCACCGCCCAGCTCGCGCAGGCCGAGACGCAGGCTGCGACACTCGGCCGCACCCTGACCGACACCACGCGAAAGCTCGAGTCGAAGAGCGAGGAGCGCCGCACAGCCGAACGCGAAAGCGCCAACCAGGGCGCCGCGCTGCGCCAGATGGAGTCTGAAGCTAAGCGACTGGAGCGCCGGCTGCAGGACTGGCATCTCGAGAGCGAGCGCAATCGCGACCAGCGCAATGCGCGCACCGGGCTGATGGAGCGCAGGCGCGAAGATGTGGCCCGGCTCGAAGCCGAGCACGCTGGCGTCGAGACGCAGCAGCGTGAGCTCGAAGCAGTGCTGACCGAGAAGCGGCTGAGCCGCGAGACGACGCAGCAGTCGTCGTCGCAGGCAGTCGCCGAGCTGGCCGGCCTCGAAGAGCGGAAGCGCGGAGCCGAGGCCTCCTTCTCGCGCATCGATCGCATGTATGCCGACCTGGGCCGGCGCGTGGTGCAGCTCGAACAGCAGCTCGCCGCAGCCGCAGCGGAGCAGGCACAGCGACAGCAGGAGAACACGACTCTCACCGCGCAGCAGCAGCAGTTCGCCGAGACACGCGAGCAGGCCACGGCCGAGACCACACGCTGGACCGAAGAGGCGCGGCTGCTGCGCGTCACCCTGCACGAGAGCGAGCAGCAACTCAAGGTGCTCCGCGCGGAAACAGACAGCCTCCGCGAAGAGCGCTCCGGCCGCGCCGCCCACGCAGCCAAGCTCGACGCCGACCTCTCCTATCTCGAAGCCGCATGCATCAGCGATCTCGGCGTGGAACCCCAGGAACTGCGCGCCGACGATACCCTCGTGTCGCTCGAAGACGAAGCGCTGGCATCGGAGGACGAAGCCTGCCGCGGCCTGAAGGCGAAGCTCGAGGCCATGGGTCCGGTCAACATGATGGCGCTCGAGGAGTACACCGAGGCCGCCCAGCGCCACACCTTCCTCGAGACGCAGCGCACCGATCTGCTCGACTCAATCGAGAACACGCAGGCGACGATCAAGGAGATCGACTCTATCTCCCGCACCAAGTTCGACGAGGCCTTCGCGCGCATCAACGAGAACTTCTCGGTCACCTTCACTCGCCTCTTCAACGGCGGCCAAGCCTTCATGCGGCTCACCGACGAAGAAAACAGTGCGGAGAGCGGTATCGACATCGTCGCCTCACCGCCGGGCAAGAAGCTGCAGAACGTGCTGTTGCTCTCGGGCGGCGAAAAGGCGCTCACCGCGCTCTCTCTGCTGGTCGGCATCTTCCTCTACCAGCCGAGCCCCTTCTGCGTGCTCGACGAAGTGGACGCGCCGCTCGACGAAACCAACGTCGGCCGCCTCGCCGACATGCTCAAGGGCATGTCGAAGGAGACGCAGTTCGTCCTGGTCACGCACTCCAAACGCATGATGACCGCGATGGACTCGATCTACGGCGTCACCATGCAGGAGCCCGGCGTGTCGAAGCTGGTCTCGGTGCGCCTCGGCCCAACCGAGCCTCCGGCCGAGCGCAACCGGCAGCGCGCCATGGCCTTCGCCTAGTCGCGTTTTGTAACTCTGCTAGTTGCTCAGCGCGCCGGCACGCCTGGTACCTACGTGCTGGAGTGGAGCAAAGAAACTGGTTCTCCGGCGTCGCTCGTTTCGCGATCGATCATGATCATAGCCAGTGAACAATGGTGCGCCTCAATGAGACGCACCATGCCAGGAAGCACGACGCTAGAATGCCGGCGGATTCCCCTGCGTCGGCTCTGATACAGACGACGCGCCCGCAAGAGCCGCGGCCAGGGTGTAGGCCGGCCCCGTTGAAGGCGTGAGAAACGGTGTCAGTGCGGCCACTGCCGAGTGGGGACCGTTGTACACCGCGGTCAATCCATCCGTCTGTTCGTAGTTCAGGTTGTTTGCCGGGTTAGTGTTGCTGATGACGCGGCCCAGCACGCGATGCTCGCACTCGATGCCCATGATTGACGCAGCCACCTTCGCGAAGTAGTCCAGCTGCTCCGCAGAGTATTTGCCGTCCGCACCCTTGTGGTCGTCGGAGTCGTTCTTGCGTGCGTGCGCTGCCTTCGCAGCGAACTCCTGGATCGCCGTCAAATACGCACCGATGAAGGCGTTCTCCAGTGCATCCAACAGGCCGGTGAAGGCGCCCAGAGTATCGAACGAACCAGCCGGGAAGTAGAACGTCTGAACAGGATCGTTGACGGCGCCCTTAATCCCGAGCAGGCTGCGCAGCAGGTTGGCGTGATTGATCTCCTCCGACAGCGCGGCGCGCACATAGGCCACATTGCCGAAGTTGCCGTCAGCGGTGACGTCAGTTGCACTGCCGCCGGGGCCGGACAGGTTCGGATCCTCAATGACAGGACCGATCAGCGCGTTGTAATAGAAGGTGGTCGCGAGATCTTCCGCGATGAGGGCAGCCGTCAGAATCTCCGTGACCGTGTCCCTGGACTGCTCGTACTCCTGCTGCTCTTCAGCAGAAGACTCGGCCAGCACCGCGGGGGCGAGCAGACCGGCTGCTGCGGTTCCCAGTCCAAAGAGACCGGCCTGGCGGAAGAAACGGCGGCGATCCAGACGAGCCTGAATCAGCGATTCCAGTTCATATTGCTTTGACTTCATTGACGGCTCCTGACACGTTCCAGCATTGGCGCGGACTGATCAGCTTGCCGGGGGAGGGTGCGAAGTGCAGAGCACGCCACTGAGTGAACGCACTACACCGTAGGGTGGATTGCACTTTCTGTGAATATCTGAAGTCGCCCTCATCCACCTGCTCGCGAAGCCGAACGCAATCCGCGCCAGCGCCGCGTTGACAAAGCAGAGTCGCCTTCAGAGAATCGAAGGGTTCACTCCCCGAGGCACGCTCCCATTGCAAACTTTGACTCAGACCGATCTCTCCGGCCTTCCCCTGCTTGCGCGCGGCAAGGTCCGCGACCTCTACGCGATCGGCAATTCTCTGCTGCTGATCGCCACCGACCGCATCTCCGCCTTCGATTACGTGCTGGCCACCGGCATCCCCGGCAAGGGCCGCATCCTCACGCAGCTTTCGCTCTTCTGGTTTGACCTGCTGCGCGACGTCGTTCCGAACCACCTGATCGCGACCGACGTCCGCAACTATCCGGCAGTCCTGCACCCGTTTCGCGATCAACTCGAAGGCCGCTCCATGCTGGTGAAGCGCGCGGAGATGTTCCCGGTCGAGTGCGTCGTCCGCGGCTACCTGTCCGGCTCCGGCTGGAAGGACTACAAGTCCACAGGCGCGGTGTGTGGCATCCCGCTGCCTGCGGGTCTGCGTGAGTCCGACCGCCTGCCCGAACCGATCTTTACGCCTGCGTCGAAAAGCCTTGGCGGTGAGCACGATGAGAACATCTCGTTCGCCGACATGGTCGATCGCGTTGGTGAAGTGAATGCGAAGCGTCTGCGTGAGTTGAGCTTTGCGATCTACGATCGCGCCTCAAGCCACGCCGCCGAGCATGGCGTCATTCTCGCTGACACCAAGTTCGAGTTCGGCGTGACCGCTGACGGCATCATCCTTGCAGACGAAGTGCTCACGCCCGACTCCTCGCGCTACTGGCCGGCCGACCAGTACCAGCCCGGCGGCCCACAACCGTCCTTCGACAAGCAGTTTGTGCGCGATTACCTGGAGCAGATCCGCTGGAACAAGCAGGCGCCCGCGCCCGCGCTGCCGGACGACGTAGTGGCGAAGACACAACGCAAGTACCTGGATGCTTACCGCCTGCTGACAGGGACAGAGCTCGACCTCGGCTAGGCCTGCGATACCATCGCCGGATGCAGGCAGTCGCAGGACCGGCCGGTTGGACGCCCTTCGACTGGGTGATCGTGACCGTATTCGCCCTCTCTGTCATCACTGCGTTCCTGCACGGCTTTTTGGTGGAGATGTTCGCTCTGTTCGGTCTCGTCGCCGGCATGATCGTGGCCGGACAGTTTTACGACCAGCTCACGCCTTGGATTGCGCAACTGATCCATGAACGCTTTGCGGCACAGGCGGCTGCTTTCCTGCTGATTGCGCTGGGCATCATGCTCTGCGCGGCAATTCTCGGCCGCTTATTGCGCTGGGTACTGCGCCGCGTCGGCCTGGGCTGGGCGGACCGCCTCGCCGGCGGCGCCTTCGGACTTGTCAAGGGCTATGTTCTGGTCGCTTTGGGTGTGGCCGCCATGGCTGCATTTTTCCCGCAACAGAGCTGGCTCGAACGGTCGCAATTGGTGCCATACTTTATGCCCGGGGCCCACGGAAGTGCTACTGTGTTGCCTCGGGAACTAAGCGGTAGAATTCAGTCCGGGCTTGAGCATCTGCGTGTGGAAGCACGGCGCAGCGTGACAGGATTGGAGCGGCCGTAATGACGATTGAGACCGGCATCAGATCTGGTCCGCAGCCAAGAGAGGGAGTTTCTGTGAAACGCGAGTTGGACAGCCTGGTCAGCCAAATGCACGCCGGAGGCATCACCTACGACGAAGCAGTGCGCGAGTTCAAGAAGCGTTTCATCTTCGAGGTGCTGGCGGCCCACCGCGGTAACCAGTGCAAGGCCGCGAAAGAACTGGGCATGCATCGCAATACGCTGAGCCGGACCATCGCCGAACTCCACATGGATCCCGCGCAGATTCGCAATGGCCTCAAGCGTCCGCCGCGTCCCGTGCGTCCAGTGCTTGAGCAGCCGAAGCAGGTGCTGCGCACCCAGGGCTGAACACCGCTCGCGCGCGCAGCTCCGTCAGGAGTCAGTGGTCATTTTGCAACCTTCCCCTCACCCATCGTCCGCCTCTGCGGATTTGCAAACCCTGCACACCCCCGAGGGCCGCGTTGCTCTGCGCCCCGGCATGCGCTGGGACGCCTACGACGCCTACCTGTTCGATATAGACGGCACCCTGCTGCGCGATCCGGGACGCGTGCACTACCACGCCTTCTCGAAGGCATGCCTCGAAGTCCTTGGCCATCCTCTGTCGCTCGAGCCGGTGAAGGTGCAGGGCTCGACCGATCCCCGCATCCTGCGCGAGGCCTTCGCCGCGGCCGGCATTGCTGAGGACACCTGGCGTCCGCACCAGCCCGCGCTGCTCAAGGCCCTCAGCGACACAGTGGAGCGCGATGCAGAGCTGATGCAGATCCGCGTCATGCCCGGCGTCATTACCATGCTCGAACGTCTCACTACCGCCGGCAAATGCATCGGCGTCGCCACTGGCAACCTCGAGTCGATCGGCTGGCTCAAGCTCGAGTACGCCGGACTGCGCGATCACATCCAGTTCGGCGGCTTCAGTGACGAGTTCGATCAACGCGCCGCGATGATCGCAGCCGCGGCGCAGGCCGCACGCGCACAGTGCGGAGACAACGCGACGCTCGTCATCATCGGCGACACGCCCTCGGACATCGAGGCCGCCCGCGCCAATCAAATTCCGGTGATCGCCGTCGCGACCGGCCGTTCCTCGTTCGAAACACTGCTCGCCCACCAGCCGGACATCTGTGCCGAGAGCCTGAGCGCACTGCTGCTGACGGGGCCCGAAGCGTGAACCGCAGCATGCTGCGCGCTGCCACCTGTGCGCTCTTCTTCAGTCAGATCTCGTTGTACGCGCAGCAGCAAACCGCCACGGCTGCGGTGACCAATAGCGCCCCGACGATCCGCGACCGGCGCGCTGCCGGCAAAGAGTACCTGAAGGGCGCCCACGCCGTGGAGCAGCAGGATCTGCGCACGGCCTACACCGCCTTCACCGATGCGGCTCGACTCGACTCCACCAATCAGGACTACCGCGGCGCAGCGGCCATCGCCAAGGCACACTTTGTCAGCGACCTGATCCAGCAGGCGGAGAAGGCGCGCATCCTGCATAAAAACGACATTGCCCGGGCACGGCTCGCAGAAGCCTTCTCCATTGATCCCGACAACCCGATCGTCGCGCAGCATGCCAATGATGTGGCCGAGATGGCAAGCGATACTGCCCAGGCCTCGTTCACGCCAGAGATCGCCGATGCTATTCAGTTGTCTCCCGATGTCACCGAGCACAGCTTCCATGTCCGCGCCGACGCACAGTCTCTATTGCGCCAGGTGCTCTCGTCCTACGGCATCCAGCCCAGCTTCGACGCGAGCGTCCCTACTCAGGTGGTGCGCTTCGACGTTGACGATCTGAAGTACCAGCAGGCTGCGCAACTGTTGCAGTTACAGACCAACTGCTTCTTCGTGCCGCTCGATCCCCATCGTGTGCTGGTCGCGAAGGACACGCGCGAGAACCGCGCCAATTACGAGCGCCTGCTGGTGGAGAGCATCTACCTCCCTGCCCTGACCACGACCGAGTTGACGGATGTCGGCAACCTGGCGCGCAATGTGCTCGACATCACGCAGGCGTCCGTGCAGCCGGAGGCGCGCCGCCTGACGGTTCGCGGGCCCGAGTCGCGCATCGGCCTGTTGAACCGCACGCTCGATGGACTGCTCGCCGGCCGCAGCCAGGTGCTGCTCGAGGTCAAAATCCTCGAAGTCGCGCGGTCACGCACGGAGAACCTGGGCGTGCAGTTGCCTCAGCAGTTCCAGGCGTTCAACCTGACGACGGTCTACAACCAGCTCCTGCAGCAGAATCAGGCCGCGGTTGAGCAGATCATCTCGAGCGGCCTCGCCAGCGCCGGTGACTTTGCCACCATCGCCGCCATCCTGATCGCCTCAGGCGCATCGGGCACGAGCGTTCTCAGTCAGGGCTTCGCCCTGTTCGGCGGCGGCCTCACCGAAACGGGACTGACGCTCGGCTCGGGCACGGCCAACGCATCGCTCAACACCAGCGACAGTCGCGCCATCGACCAGTTGCAGCTGCGTCTGCAGGACCAGGAGTCCGGTGACATCGTCGCTGGCCTGCGTTACCCCATCGTGCAGTCCAGCTACTCCAATCTGAGCAGCACATCGGCCATCGCGGGCCTCAGTGCGGCGGGCACATCCGCGCAACTCACCGCGCTCGGCCTGAACAGCGCAACCATCAGCCAGGCCATCCCGCAGGTGCAGTACCAGGAGCTCGGACTCTCGCTTAAGGCGACACCGCACATCCATCGCGACCAGACCATCGCGCTCAAGCTCGACCTGAAGGTACAGGCTCTCGGCGGCACAGCGCTGAACGACATCCCGATCATCACGAATCGTCAGTTCACGGCGGACCTCACGCTCAAGGACGGCGAGAGCGCCCTAGTCTCGAGCAACCTCACCTCATCCGAGGCGCGCGCCATCAGCGGACTGCCCGGACTCAGCGACATCCCCGGGCTCCGCTCGACCACCGACAAGAACGCGCAGAGGAGTGCGGACGAGCTGGTCATCCTGATGACGCCGCATATCGTCCGGCTGCCGCATGCCAGCGGCGCCAGCCAGGTACTGCTGGTGCCCGCGCACCAATAGTCGTTCGCAGCGCGTTAGCCGTCTTTGCGATAGAGCAGGTCGCGAATCGCCTTCCGCCGTTCAGCGTTGGCCTCGTTCTCGCGCTTGCGCTCGTCAGCGCTCAGCTTCGGCTTGTTGTCCTGGCCCGGTTCCGCTTCAGACTCCGTACACTCCGGGCAGCGATTCGCGAAGCCCGGCTTGCCAGGACGCAGCTCGAACTCCTCGCCGCAGACGACGCAGGTTTTAATAGGAAATGCCATACAAGTAGTGAATGGAGGCCGCTGCTACTGCGCGCCGCCTGCCTGTTTCAAATCGTAATCGATGATCTGCTTCAGCGTCTCATACGGAATGCCGCCAAACGGCAGGTTGCGTCCGTTGACGAACAGCGTCGGTGTCGAATTCACGCCGACCTGATTTCCCAGATGTAGCGCATCATCCACGGCGGCCTTCGTCGAGGGCTGCGCGACACACGCCTGCACCTTCGCCGGATCGAGCCCTGCCGCGGTCACCGCTCCCTGGATCGCCTGTGCCGAGCCCTGCGGGGTCAGCGACGATTGGTTCGCGTACACCGCGTCGGCGTACTTGAAATACGCCTCGTTGCCGCCGAGCTTCGCCGCGCACACACCGGCCTCGGCAGCACGCTCGGCCTCGGAGTGGATCTGCCGCAGCGGAAATTGCTCCGCCACGAACCGCGCCTGCGGGTAATCCTTCATCAGGCGCTCGACCGTGGGCTGCGCCTCTTTGCAGTGCGGGCACTCGAAGTCAGCAAACTCGACGAGCAGCAACTTCGATTGCGCAGGTCCGCGCGAGGCGCCCTTCGCCTCTCGCGCCAGCAGCGCATTGTTCGCCTCGAACGGGTGCGGACCGAAGGGCAACACCTCATCGTTCGCGATCAGGTGCTGGCCATCCGGCAGCGTCAGGAACACCAGAGCCGAAGCTTGCTGTTGCTGCGGAGCATTCTTCTCCTCGACCAGAATGGTCACCTTGCTCAGGCCCTGCACCGGCGTGGTCTGAATACCCTGCACCTGCCAAACGCGGTTTGGATCGTAGCCCCAGCTCTCCTTCAGGAACTGCTCGACCGTCTCTTTGGTCGGTGCAGTTGCTGTGAAGTCAGCCGGGTTGGGCGGCGGCATCGGCGGCAATTGGCCCGCTGGGGGAGCAGTTGGGGCTCCCGGAGCGTCGGGCGCAGCGGCCTGACCGAAGGCCGGAACAGCACAGGCGCTAAGCACTACCACTGCTGCAAACCTCGTCAAATCACGTCCCAAAAACTTCATCAATCTCTCCTGCCTGTATGTACTTCTGTAGGCCAACTCAAACCTGTACTTTGACGGCGATCGGAAACCGCCGCCCGGTGCCGAATGACTTGGCGGTCACCTTCAGCACCGGGGCCGCCTGCTGCCGCTTGTA